>DYHU01000695.1 GCA_020724025.1 Syntrophorhabdus sp.
TTAGAGCGCCGGAAAGGAGGATACACTCATGAGGATATACGATACCAGAAAAGGACAAGGCAGTCAAGAAGAAAATGAATGCCGAATTGCCTTAGATGATATTCTGCGAGAGGGCGCGCAGACGATGTTACAAAAGGCGATCGAGTGGGAGGTCCAGGAATATCTGCTCGGGAATGAAGACCAGCGGGATAAAGCCGGACATCGGCTGGTGGTTAAAAACGGACGGCGAGAGCCCCGTCAGTTACAGACCGGACTGGGCGATATTCAGATATGCCAACACCGTGTCCACGATAAACGTCCGGGAAAAAGATTTATCAGCAATATCTTACCGCCTTATGCCAGACGCGCCCCAAGCATTGAGACGTTGATTCCGGCTTTATATTTAGCCGGTGTCTCTACGAATAATTTTGCTACGGCACTTGAGGCGATTTTAGGCGAGAAGGCCAAAGGTCTATCCGCCAATAGTATCGTTCGGCTCAAAGAGAGTTGGGAGGAAGAATACCGGCAGTGGACCAAAGAGGATTTAACTGGCAAGGAATATGTTTATTGGTGGGTGGACGGGATATACTTTAATGTGCGGCTGACCGATGAAAGACCGTGTTTGCTGGTAGTTATTGGGGCCTTGAGGGATGGGACAAAGGAGTTGGTGGTCATCTGGGATGGGGAACGGGAAAGCAAGATGTCTTGGAAAGAGGTCTTGAGTGATTTAAAGCGACGCGGGGTAACAAAAGGACCGCGATTAGCGATCGGCGATGGCGGGTTAGGATTTTGGGCGGCGGTAGAAGAGGAGTACCCTGAAGTTGACCAGCAGAGATGCTGGGTGCATAAGACGGCCAATGTCTTGGACAAGTTACCCAAGAAAGTCCAGCCCTCGGCCAAGGAGATGATTCATCAGATGTATCTGGCAGAGAAGAAAGAAGATGCACTTAAGGCATACGATGAATTTATGAGGTGTTACGAGGCAAAATATCCCAAGGCCTGTG
Organism: Syntrophorhabdus sp.; assembly: GCA_020724025.1. The sequence continues at coordinate 984 of DYHU01000695.1, forward strand.
AGTGTCTGGCCAAAGACAAAGAGCAGTTATTTACCTTTTATAATTATCCGGCTGAACACTGGGTGCACATAAGGACGACGAATGTAATTGAGTCGGCGTTTGCGACGGTGC
>DYHU01000189.1:0-2629 GCA_020724025.1 Syntrophorhabdus sp.
GCATTCTCGATCATCTCTTTGGCATGGGCCCGCGTCTTTTCCGTCACCTTCACTCCTCCAAGCATTCTCGCAATCTCATCCACAATCGCTTCCTTCTCCAACCGGTCCACTACGGTGACCGTTCGTCTTCCTTTCACCTCTTTTTTTACGCTGTGGTGGGTGTCGGCAAAACAGGCGATCTGGGGAAGATGGGTTACACAGATGACCTGATGGTGCCTGGAAAGTTCCTTCAATTTCTTCCCCACCACCTCTGCAATGGCCCCACCGATCCCGGAATCCACCTCATCGAAGATTAAAACCTGCCTTCCTCCGACCCTGGCCAGAATCTTCTTCATGGCTAACATCATTCTCGAAAGTTCCCCTCCGGAGGCGATTTTGGCAAGGGGCTTAACCTCCTCTCCAACATTGGGAGAGATGAGGAACTCCACCCGATCCATCCCTTTCGGAGAGAAAGCGGCATCCTCCATGCAGATCTCAAAAGTGGTCTTTTTCATCCCCAGGGATCCCAACTCCTTCTCCACAGACTTCTTTAACTCAGAAGCCACTCTCTTCCTCTCCCATGAAAGTTTTTTAGCCAGGGCGATCATCTCTCCCTGGAGGGAGTCCAGAATGCCTTCCAGATGGGAAAGCTTCTCTTCATTGGAGGTAAATGAACTCAATGCCTCTTCAACCTTTCCCTTGAAATGAAGCACCTCCTCCACGGTTGGACCATATTTCCTCTTCAACCGGTCGATCTCCTCCAGCCTGTTCTCAACTTCCTCCAGCCTCGTCGGGTCGACTTCGATCCTTCTCAAATAATTTCTCAGGTTGATGGCGACCTCCTCCAACTGGATCGATGCCGTTTCCAGACTTCTAATCACTTCGGAAAGCGACGGGTCAATGGCCGCCATCTCACTTCCCTGGCGGAGGATTGTTTGAATCCGCTCGACGGTAGAACCTTCCCCTTCATAGAGCAATTCATTGGACAGGCTAACAAAATCCATCAACTTCCTGGCGTGGCTGAGAATCTTTCGTTCCTCTCTGAGGGCTTCCTCTTCTCCGGTTTGAATGCCGGAAGCCTCAATCTCCCTCAACTGGAAAGCCATCAGTTCCTTTTCCTTTATCCTCCTCTCCTTCTCGTCCCGAATCCTCTTGATCTCTCGTGAAAGAGAAATGAACCTCTCGAAATGCTCTTCATATTCTTCTCGAAGATCGACCAATCCGCCGAACTCATCCAGGATATCAAGATGGGTCTCTACCCGCTGGAGAGATTGATGTTCGTGCTGCCCATAGATGCTGAGCAATTTCTCTCCCATCTCCGAAAGGGTCCCGAGGGTAGCCAGATTTTCATTGAGGAAGGTCTTTCCTCTTCCTGAGCGGGAAATCACCCGTCTGACCAGACAGGCATCTTCCTCTCCAGGGCTATTGATCCTAACGGACTTCTCTTTGACCTTCTCTTTAACCTCCTGGTTGCCGGAGATGTCGAAGAGCGCTTCGACACTCGCCTCCTCTTCAGAACTGCGGATCAGTTCCTCACCCGCTTTATCTCCCATGAGGAGGTGAACCGCATTGAGAATGATCGATTTGCCCGTCCCCGTCTCCCCGGTGATGACATTGAAACCCTTCGAGAAGGAGAGGTTCACCTCGTCAATAATGGCAAAATTTCTGATTCGAAGTTCCTGAAGCATAACTTATGAGTAATGAGTTCGGAGTTCGTAGTTCGGAGTTAAATTATTTAGTCTCCGAACTCCGAACTCTCAACTCCGAACTGTTATTATCGTTCTCCCCATTTCAGTTTTTCTCTCAGAACCTCAAAATAGTGCCTGTAGGGCGATTTGATCAGAAGGATTTTCCCCTTTGCTTTCTTCACCTCGACTACATCTCCAAATTCCAGGACAAATCCCTGCTGTCCATCCAGGGTCAGGATGACTTCCTGTTGTTTGGACTTCAGAATGGCCCGGACCTCCACATCATCGGGGATCATGATCGGACGATTGGTCAGGGTATGGGAACAGATGGGAGTGATGATGATACAGTGCAGGGATGGATAGACAATGGGCCCTCCGGCAGAAAGGTTGTAAGCGGTTGAACCGGTGGGGGTCGAAATGATCAAACCATCCGATTTAAAGGTGGTCAAATACTCCCCGTTGATCGTCGTCTCAAGATCAATAATCCGGGCTAAAGCCCCTTTATTGATCACCGCATCATTCAGTACAATAAATTCTGCCAGTCTCTCTCCTCGCCGTATCACGGCGGCATTAAAGACCACCCTTTCATCGGTCACAAAATCTCCCCGGATCACCCGTTCGAGAACCCGATACAGTTCCTCGAGCGTGATCTCCGTCAAAAAACCGAGTCCTCCCAGATTGACTCCGAGGATGGGAACCTCATGGCTTCCCACCAGTCGGGCCACGCTGAGAAGCGTTCCATCGCCTCCAAGGACAATGATCATCTCCGCACGGGACGGAATCTCCTCTTTTTTTACGGCGTTCAAAAAGGGGCCCGTTAGGTTTGGGCTGATAGATCTTCCTATCCCTTCCTCAATATACACTTCGATCCCTTTGGGCTGTAACCACTCCACCAGTCGTCCGGTAATGGCCACGGCCTCTGGTTTATTCTGTTTGGCAATGATACCGATTCGCTTCATCGT
>DYHU01000189.1:2729-7610 GCA_020724025.1 Syntrophorhabdus sp.
GTTACGGATGTTGCCATAGTTGCCTCCTCATCATCGCGATTCGTATGGGTGAATGGTGATTCGTTTTATAAACCAGAACCCTGTGGCCACATCATTACGAGTCACAAATCACAATTCACGAGAAACGATAAAATTTAACCTTAACCTACCCTCATTTGTCAAGGTTTTTTTGTAAGATTTCCGAAAAAGTCTATAAATCTCTATCATTATCAGGACTTTTCCCACAACTCGTATAAAAAAAATTTGACATTAACGAGATATTATAATAACTTATGTGAAAAAATTAACAGCAAGAGTAATTTGGGGATGTGAACTGCAGTTCATTAAACAGGAGGGATGTATGGAGATTAAAAAGATTGGTGTATTGGGTGCTGGCTCTATGGGGAATGGGATTGCTCAGGTAGCAGCCCAGGCAGGTTATCAGGTGGTGATGAGGGACATTGAAGACCGTTTTGTTGAGAACGGTCTTAAAGCCATCGACAAGTTTCTTGTCAAAAGCGTCGAAAAAGGAAAGATGACCGAAGAACAGAAGAAAGGGATTCTTTCCAGAATCAAAGGGACGACCCGGATGGAAGATTTAAAGGACGTTGATTTTGTCATCGAAGCGGTCTTTGAAGACCTGGAATTGAAGAGGGACGTATTTAAAACACTCGATGAAGTAACCGGGTCACATGTCATCCTGACGACCAACACCTCTTCGATGTCCGTGACAGAGATCGCCATGGCTACGAAGAGGCCTGAAAAAGTGGCGGGGATGCATTTCTTCAATCCGGCCCCCCTCATGAAACTGGTTGAGGTGATCAGAGGATATTACACCAATGACGAGACAACCCGGGTCGTCATGGAAATGTCTAGGAAAATGGGAAAGGAACCCGTCGAAGTGAAGAAGGATACCCCGGGATTTATTGTCAACCGCCTCATGATCCCCCATTTCTTAGAGGCCATCCGCATGGCGGAGGAAGGGATTGCCTCGATTGAGGACATTGATAAGGCGGTCAAGCTTGGGCTCAACTATCCCATGGGGCCATTCGAATTGATGGACCTCACGGGCGCTGACATTGCCCTTCATGTTACGGAATATCTCTACAAGGAATTGAATAAAGAGAGCAAATGGTCAACCCCTACCCTGTTGAGGTCAATGATCCGTGCCGGAAAATTAGGGAAGAAAACAAAGGGAGGCTGGTATCAATATTAAATCGTGTCCGTGACCGTGTCGCATACCCGTAAAAGTACGAAAATCATGAAGATGGTTTTGGTCATATTTTTAAAATGATATTATCACGGACACGGATGTCGGACACGGTCACGAAAAGAAGGAGGAAAGGTTATGACCAAATTAAACAAAGCCTATATTCCATTTCGGGGTTACTACTCTTCCCCATTCTGCCGCTGGCAGGGAAGTCTTGCCAATGAAAATGCCATCTCCCTGGGAGCGGCGACCGCCAACAGGTGGTTTAAAAAGAGAAAACTAGATCCAGCCATCATCGACTATCTCTACTACGGGATCACCATTGCCCAGCGCCACATGTTTTATAGCCATACCTGGTCGGCCGCCATGCTCGTCGAAGGCGCAAAGGACGTGCCGGCTCTTATGATCAATCAGGCCTGCACCACTTCTGCGACCGCCATCTATCTTGCCGCCCAGAACATCGAACTCGGAGCTTACCAGACAGGATATGCCCTGTTGTCCGATCGCTGTTCGAACGGTCCCCATACGGTCTGGCCAAACCCGCTCGGACCCGGCGGAGAGGTTGTGTCGGAAAACTGGATGATGGATAACTTCAATAGCGATCCCTGGGCGGGATTTAAAATGATTCAGACCGCTGAAAATGTGGCTAAAAAGATAGGCACCACCAAAGAGGAGTGTGACGCAGTCACATTGAGAAGATACCAGCAATATATGGACTCGCTGGCCAATGACCGGGCGTTTCAGAATAGATATATGTTCCCTGTGGAGGTCAAGATTGGGAAAAAAGAGGTAAAACTCGTTCAGGAAGACGAGGGGATAACCCCTACCACAGCCGAAGGCCTTGCCAAACTGGCCCCGGTGGAACCAGGAGGCGTTCACAGTTATGGCTCCCAGACTCATCCTGCGGATGGAAATTGCGGTTTTATCGTCACCACGCGGGAGAAGGCAAAAGAGTGGAGCGAGGACCCGAAGATCCAGATCCAGATCCTCTCCTATGGTTTTGCAAGAGCAAAAAAAGGTTATATGGCGGAAGCGCCTGTCCCTGCCTCGGAAATGGCCCTCAGAGATGCAGGCTTGACCGTAAAAGACCTCAAAGCCGTAAAGACGCATAGCCCCTTTGTTGTGAATGACATCTATATGGCCAAAATGATGGGAATGGATGTCTACGGGATGAACAATTATGGTAACTCCATGGTCTATGGCCATCCACAGGGACCGACCGCAGGAAGGCTCATCGCTGAATTGATCGAGGAGATCGTTCTGCTGGGCGGCGGGTATGGCCTGTGGGCCGGATGTGCGGCAGGAGATACCGGAGCCGCTATGGTCTTTAAGATTGGTTGACAATAATATCGTTTTAAAAGTGATAGGCGGGGAAATGGGATATTTCCCATCAAAAATCAAACCCTTTCTCATTTCTGTCATCCTTATTCTCCACCTGCCTCTTCCTGTTTTCGGGGCAGCCATCACGGATATTCGGTTTTGGTCTGCCCCGGATCACACACGTGTGGTCCTGGACCTTACGGAATCTATTCAATATGAGAGTTCCTCTCAGGAAAACCCTCCACAATGCCAGATTGAATTAACCGGAATCACCTCTCTACCCAAAAAAAGAGAACTTGAGGTTAAAGATAAATACCTTATCAAAATTAACCTGACCGATCTTGGAAAAGGAAAAGTTAGGCTGGTGCTCTATCAGAAGACTCCTCTCCAGGCGAATATCTTCACGTTGAAGCCCGATCTTGGCAAGACCCATCGCCTTGTCATCGATCTCATCGATGTGGGACAGGAAAAAAAGGAGCAGGAGGAAAGACAGAAGCAGAAAGAGGTCAAACCGAAGGGCACAAAGATCGTCGTCATCGACCCCGGCCATGGCGGAGAAGACCCCGGAGCCATGGGGCCCCGCAAGACAATGGAGAAGGATATCGTATTGAAGGTGGGAGAAAAGGCGATTCATCTATTCAATCAACATAAAGAGGTGAAGGCTTTTCTCACACGGAAAGGGGATTATTTTATCCCCCTCGAGGAAAGGGTGAGGATAGCAAGGGAATATGGCGCTGACCTCTTCATCAGCCTGCACGCCGATGGAAGTTTTAATCCTCAGGCCAGAGGGTCCTCTGTTTACGCCCTCTCCCTTTCCGGCGCCTCGGATCAAGCCGCCAAACTCCTGGCCGATAAGGAGAATATGTCCAACATTCTGGGAGGGGCCTTCCTGAGGCCTGCCTCTCTCAGCAAAGACCCTAATTTAAACCAGATTCTACTCGACCTCATGCAGAACAATTCGATGAAGGAGAGCTTCCGATTCGCCGAATTGACGCTTGGCGAGATGAAGGAAATCCATCCGCTAAAATATCCCGCCTACCGGCAGGCCAATTTCATTGTATTAAGGGCCCCGGATATCCCTTCGGTTCTGGTCGAAGTGGCCTTCATCACCAACAAAGAGGATGAACGCCTCCTCAATCAGAGTGGATTCCAGGAGAAAATAGCCAAAAACCTCTTCAACGCCATCCTCAAATACTTCAAACAGTAAAGCTCCCTGCCCACAGGGCGGGGCTTCACGCCTGCGTGCCGAAACGCCGGACTTCGGCGTGCACGGATAGCGTAGGGGCAATTCATGAATTGCCCCTACAAGTCTCGGCGAAAATACGGTTGCCGGACAGGAATGTCCAGCCTATCGGTTTTTGGGAATCGCTGCATTCATCCCCGCCCACAGGGCAGGGCATTCTACAGCATTTTCGTAAATCACAATCCCACCCCCCCAAAAAAACCCAAAAAAACTGTTGACAAACCCCTTCATTTCTTATATATAAAATTTAGGCCACGAAGGTGAAGCCCCAATCGAAGGGGTAAACGTGGCTTTTTTATTTTGTCGAGAATGGAAAAAAAGAAAAAATCGATCGCCGTGATTGATGGACAGGGAGGGGGCATCGGAGGCCTGATGATCAAACGCCTTCGGGAAGCCTTTGGGGAAGAAGTGGATGTTATCGGCCTGGGAACAAATGCCATGGCCACAGGAGCGATGTTAAAGGCAGGGGCTAATAAGGGGGCCTCCGGCGAGAACGCCATCGTTCAAACGGTGAAGACAGTGGATATGATTATTGGTGCAACGGCTATTGTCCTCGCCAATTCGATGATGGGGGAGTTGACACCCAGAATGGCAGAGGCGATTGCATCCTCGCCTGCTTTGAAATGTCTTCTTCCCTTAAAGACTCCGGAAGTCGAAATCATCGGGGCGCCTAAAGAACCCCTTCCCCATCTAATTGAACAGTTGATTAAACGGATACAGGAGATCATTTGAAACTGATGCCCCTCACCCATTCCCTCTCACCAATGAGACCATGTCACAAGTCCGTTCATGGTTCGACAGGCTCACCACGAACGGACCACCCCACATTAAAAATCAATTACTTAGCCGTTCGCCCTGAGCATGTCGAAGGGGGAATGGCAAATTACGACACAGTCCCAATGGGGAGAGGGGTAGGATGAGAAGGAGGAGGAAATAATGTGTGAGGCCAATGCATACCTGCTGAAAGAAGGAAAGGAGGAGCTAATCCTTGAGGACATTTCCGTCCTTCGCCCTGAAAAAGAGGAACTCTACCTTCAGAATATCTTTGGAGAACAGAAAAGAATTAAAGCTCGAATCAGGGAGATGAATCTCCTCGATCACCGGATCGTGCTGGAAGAAGTTTAATCTT
>DYHU01000696.1 GCA_020724025.1 Syntrophorhabdus sp.
TAGGACTTACGCAAAAGTCATTTGAATAGCAGGCGATTTGAGTTGTTGTCGCAGGTAGTCAGATAATAATCCATGCTTCAGGCGATAAACGGTTTGCTTGGTTTCATTGGCAACCTGCTTGAGACGGACCCAAACCAAAACAGCACACGCAATGTGATTACGGACGATCCTGGCCTTGCGGCACTGGCAACCTTCCAAGCCAGTCAATTGCTTGGTTTCGCGGTGAAACTGCTCGACCTTCCAACGAAAGCCACACACCTCTTGTACGGCCTGCGTGTTGTCTTGCGCCATGTCGTTGGTCACAACATAGTCCGTGCGCTTGGTGGAAAGCACAACCCGGAATAGTTTCACCTTATGATTACCAGGAAATCCTTTGATCTTGATGATCTTGCCACTTTGTTTTTCGGCTTTTGTCCATTCGAGCGCATCCACGCGCTGGTAAGGCTGGGAACCGCTCGAATCATCAACCTGGCGATTATCTTTGAGCGGACAGTAGTAGATCTTTCCGTACTTTTCAATGCTCAACATGATTTCTTTGGTTGCATACCAGCTGTCCATCAGCACAGCCAAGAACTGTACCTGCTTTTGGTGAACACAATTCAGGAGCATCTCTTGCATGTGGTCAAGTTTGCTCTTGCCGTCTCCATCTGGATCGTAAATCCGATAGTCGATGATCCAAAACTGATCCAGTTCCGGGTTGATGTACACACAGGTGACGATCCCTATGCCTTTGATGACACCATGCGCATTGCCGCTGTACTGGCGTCGCACCAATTCGATCTTATGCGAAAAGTTCTTGTCGGCTACCGTATCATCAAAGACCAGATACCCTTTCGGACTTTGAACAACCTGTTCTTTGACGTTCTCCCAGGTCAATTTCGGTGGTAGTCGCTCGCCAGCCACATAACGATTGAGCGCATCGTGACTGAATTTCTCGCTGTGATCGGCAAAGTTCGTCAGCGTATAATTGATTTGGCTGACCAAAAGGTATTGGCAATAATCCAGGCGTGTGACGGTTTGGGTTTTAGGTCTCATACTCCCAAACTTATCCGCATTTCGACCATTTGTCAACCAATTAGTTTTGCGTAAGT
>DYHU01000190.1 GCA_020724025.1 Syntrophorhabdus sp.
GGTCATTTTAAAGACCGTGCTTACATCCTGTTCAACGAGTAAGACGGTGATACCTAACTTGCTGATCTCTCCGATCTTCTGAAAAACCTCTGCCCGTAAAAGGGGGGCAAGTCCTGTCGAGGGTTCGTCAATGCAGAGCAGTTTAGGTTTGGACATCAATGCCCTGCCAATGGCAAGCATCTGCTGCTCCCCGCCGGAGAGCGTCCCGGAGATCTGGTTGGGTCGATCCTGTAGCACGGGAAAGAGTTGATAGACCTTGCTCAAGTTATCCCGAATTTGGTCCTTGTCCTTCAACAGGTAAGACCCGGCCATCAGGTTATCCAGCACGGTCATCTCCCGGAACGGCCTTCGCCTCTCCGGACAGAGGATCAGGCCCCGTTTAACGATTTCATGGGCTGGGATCCGATCGATTCGCTCTCCGTCAAAAGTGACCGTCCCCTCAAGAATAATATCACCATGGGTTGACCTTCGCGTAATCTCCTTCTCCCAGGCCACCAGTCCGGTGATGGCTCTTAGCAGGGTCGATTTGCCGGCCCCATTGGGGCCCACAAGGCTGACCAGTTCACCCTTATCCACCCCCATGCTCAAATGGTTAATGAGCATGGCCTTGTCATACCAGACCGATAGATTGGCGACTTCAAGCAGCACGCCTAAATACCTCCTCCTCCGAGGTAGGCCTCAATCACGCCAGGGTCTTTGATGATTTCATCCGGTGTTCCATCGGCGATGAGGGTCCCGAAATTCAAGACGATGATCCGATCCACGATCTTCATCAACCATTGAAGCTTATGTTCGACGATGATCATAGCCGGTCCTTCGCTATGCAATCGGCCGAAACGGCCGCCCTTGTGAAGGCGTTTGATGGACTTGGCCATGAGATCCGTCTCGGCAGGACTCAGCCCACCGAAAGGCTCATCTAAGAGGAGCAATTCCGGCTCCGTGGCTACGGCCCGCGCCACCTCCAGTCTTTTAAGATCACCCTGTGAAAGCGTGGAGGCCTTTTCCCGCGCCATATCTGAAATGCCTGCGAATTCGAGGGCATCCATGGCCTTTGCCTCCAGCCGCTTGACCCATTCTCCCCTCTTCATGGCACGTGGAGAAAGGCAGGAAACCATGACGTTGGCGATGATCGGGAGCCGCCGGAAGGGTCTCATGTTCTGGAAGGTGCAGGCAATGCCCATATTGACGATATCCCAGGTCTTGCGACCTACGATTTCCTTTCCCATGAAACGGACGCTTCCTTCATCCGGCTTCAGAATGCCGGTGATCAGCCGAAGCAGCGTGGTCTTGCCGGCCCCGTTCGGACCGATCAGACCCAGGATCTGATTCCTTTCCATGGAAAAGCCGACGTCGTTGACTGCCCGCAGACCGCCGAAGTTTTTGGTGAGCCCTTTGATCTGAAGGAAGGGTTGCGTCATCTCAGCCCTCTTCCCCCTCTTCTCTCAGCTCCCTGCGTGAAACCTTTCCCACATCGGTCTTTGGGAGCTCACCCCTGAATTCGATAATCTTGGGAACTTTGTAGTGGGCGAGATTCTCTTTGCAAAAGGCGATAATTTCTTCTTCAGAAATTTTACCCCTGGCTTCGCTTTCCAGAACCACGTAGGCCTTGATGAGCTGGCCCACCTTTGGGTCGGAGACTCCCACGACGCCAGCCGCCTTGATTTGAGGATGCTTGTAAAGAACCTCTTCGACGTGTCTGGCAAAGACCGAATATCCTTTGTACTTGATGAGATCCCTTTTACGGTCAAAGAAGTGGAAGTAACCTTCCTCATCCATGCTGACAAGATCTCCGGTCCTGAGCCACTTCTCTCCGTCAATGTCGATCAATGCCTCGCGGGTTCCCTCCTCTCTTTTCCAATAGCCCTGCATGATGTTCGGTCCGCTGAGAATCAATTCCCCAACTTCACCGGGCGGCACGAAATCCGTGCCTTCGTGTTCGACGATGGCCGCCTTCATGCCTGGCAGGGGCACTCCGAAAGAACCCTTTTTGGGCCTGTGAATAGGGCTACCGTGGCTTATGGCAGTGGTCTCGGTCATCCCATACCCTTCGAAGATCTTTGTCCCGGTCCTTCTCTCCCATGCTTCAATGGTCGATTCATGCAGGGTATCCGCCCCGCAGGCAATCAGCTTGAGCCGCTTCCAATTGACCCTGTCTGTTTTTTCATACTCTTTGAGATATTCAAACAAAGTGGGCACACCATAGAATGCGGAGGCCTGGTATCTTTCCATGGCGGATAGGATGTCGTCTATGTCGGGTGTGGTGAAGAGGACCATGGTGAAGCCTTGACAAAGACTCCCGAGCATCACGACAACCTGCCCATAGATGTGGAAAAAAGGCAGAAAGGCCATAACCAGTTCGTTGCCTTCTTCGAAGAAAGGCCAGAAGATCTTCACTTGCGCCTGTAAGGACACCATATTGGCGTGGGTGAGGATCGCTGCCTTGGGAAGCCCTGTGGTGCCCCCTGTATAGGGAAGCGCGGCAATGTCCCTTACCGGGTCGATCGTTACTTTTGGAGGTTGGGGCGGGTACTTCTTTATCAGATTCTGAAAATGAATGAGGCCTGCTTCCTTCATAAACTTAGGCGTTGGGACGCGCAAATCCCCATAGACTTTTCCCAGGGCGCTTTTCCCCAGGATCTTTTTGAGTGTCGGGAGGTATTCTGCAATATTGGTCAGAATCACATTCTTGAGCACAATGCCGGTCTTCTCAACATTATCATAAAGGATGTCCTGACAGACGACGGTCGTCGCATCGCTGTCCTGAATCTGATGCTTTATCTCATGGCTGGTGTAAACCGGGCTGATAGGGGTGACTTTCGCGCCGACTTTCAAGGACGCAAAATAGGCGATCACATACTGGGGACAGTTTAACAGGTATAGGGCCACCGTATCTCCCTTGGTCACTCCCAGGTCCGCAAGGGCCGTGGCGAACCGGTCGACCAGTCCTTTAAGTTTCGCATAACTGATCTTTTTGCCATAGAAGATCAATGCGGTTTTGTTGGCGAATTTTTCCGCCACCTGGTCAAAGAGGTCGGGAACGGATAGGGAGGGTATGTCCACGGCGTCAGAGACACCCTCGGGATAGTGTATCAACCAGGGTTTTGCAGCATAGGCTTCCTTTGCATCCATATCTTACCTCACTGTTTAATCCAACGGCGCCGTACAAATCCGGCATGTATCACGTATGGCAATATTTCTGATTTTACACCGGGGACATTCCTTTTCTGTCTTGTCCCGCAGCCAGCGAAAAAGCCCGTCAGGCATATAGAGAAGAATCAGCAGGACGATACATGCGAACATCAGTATTCTGTAGTCTTGCCAGAAGCGCAGAATCTCCATCAATGGGAAAAGAACGAACACCGCCCCAACCGGGCCATAGATGGTAGCAACCCCGCCGAAGATAGCCCATATGACCACCTGGAAGGACATGGAGACTTCGAGGGTCGAAGGGCCTGCAATCCTCATAAAATGGGCATAGAGCCCCCCGGATATCCCGGCAAAAAAACCGCTGAGGCTAAAGGCCAGAAGCTTATAACGAGTCGTGTTAATGCCGGCGGCCCTGACAGCCAGTTCATCCTCCCGGATGGCGTGAAAAATAATGCCGGTATTGGAGTCGGTGATCTTCCACATGATGGTGCACAGACCGAGCATCAGCACGACTGCGATATAATAATTAGCGACGCGAGAGCGGGCCAACCGGGCGATCCCGGAAATCCCCAATTCTCCACCTGTGATGTCAGGAAGGGCAAAGACGAGGCCCATCAGGATGATGGGAAAGGCAAGGGTGGTCAGGGCCAGATACGTCCCTCTGAGCCTGAGGCAGGGTATCCCTATGATCAGGCCTGCCAGTACTGCACCCAATGCGCCAAGCGGGATAGTGCCCCATGGAGGGATACCCGCATATTTATTGAGCAGAGCTGCGCTATAGGCCCCTACTCCAAAGAAGAGGGCATGTCCGAAATTCATCTGGCCGGTAAAACCGGAGAGCAGATCCCAGCTCGCCGCCAATATGGCAAAGATACTGGTGAGAGTGAGGATGCGAAGGAGGTAGGGGTCTTCGGTAAACAGGGGCAAGAGGAGCAGAAAGAGGAAAAAGAGCGCGACGACGACACGGGATGGGAGAACAAGCGCTTCGTTTTTAATTATGGTAAACAGTTTTCTCAAGTAGAATAGAATGAGGTCCATAACTATCTTTCTTCCTCAAAAGAGACACCGAAGAGGCCTTCCGGCCGTATGAGCAATACCAGGATCATGATGGAGAGGGCCACTGACCCCTTCAGAAAGGCGCCCATGGGAGCAAGAAAGACCACCAGTGCTTCAGCAAAGCCCAGGATATACGCCCCCATGAAACTGCCCTTGAGACTGCCCAGTCCGCCCAGCACGACGACGGCCATCATCATGATCAGCGGATGCATCCACATGTGCGGTTCAAGTACGGTGAGGGGTACGACGACAGCGCCTGTGAAAGCGGCTAATCCGACGGAGAGTCCCATGGTCACCATAGCCACCCGGGCCTCGTTGATCCCCATGAGGTTGGCCACTTCCCTGTCTTGAGCAGTGGATCGGATGGCCAAGCCCAGTTTGGTCCTCATCAGAAGGACCCAAAGCATAGCCATGATAAGCAGAGCCACGCAGAAGGTGAGGAGCTGTTGATAAAAGACCTTTACACCCAAAATGACAAGATACCCCTTGATCAGCGAGGGGACACTCAAATAGGAGCCCGTGAAGATGAGGCTCATGATTTCCTGAAAGGCCATAGCCAGGGCAATGGTCGCTATCAGCACGGCGCCATGATGCTCCCGGATAGGATTGATGAAGAGCTTGTAGGAGATCATGCCCAAGAGGGTGACCAGGACGATGGCTGCGACCATGCCCCACAGGGGATGAAGGCCCATCTTGTGGGTGACAAAATAGATACAGTAAGCAGCCACCATGTAAAAGGCAGTGTGGGCGATGTTTACGATTCGTGCTACACCAAAGATAAGGGAAAACCCAATGGCGAGAAGGGCGAATACACTCCCGCTGATGAGACCGCTCATGATGATGTCTATGATGAGAGCCATAAAACCTCAAATTCCAATCACCAAATTCCAATCCCCCCAGGGCGGGACCAAATAATATCCAATCACCAAACTACAATGACCCCTCATCCCTGCCCTCTCCCCCAAGGGGAGAGGGGGAGGGTGAGGGGGAAATTTCGGTCATTATTTGGCTATTGATGCCTGAAATTTGGTGATTCATGATTTTCTTACTTCTTATACTTCTCGATCATCCACGGTGGTATCTTATAGGGGACGATCCCCTTGTAAGTGATCTCAGGCGCCTCCGGGGCCGGCTTCCACTTGTTGGGCCATACACCCTTTAGCTCACCATCCTGCCATTGAACCCCCACGCTTGTCAGGTACCCCGGGCCCCATCTGAGTTCATGAAGGTGTCGTCCTTCAGCATCCTTGAGGTACGCAATTACTCCAGAAGGAACCTTATACACACGCGTCTCCAGGATGGATACCAGTTTGTCGGGATCGAGGGTCCCGGCCTGCTCGATGGTCGGCACAAGCCCATGGATAATAGCGGAGTAAGTATCAGCGGTGTAGGTCGGCGTCTCACCGAATCTTTTCACATAGGTGTCAACAAAAGCTTTAGTGAGTTCATTGGACTCGACCCCACGGGCATAGGTATTCATGGTAAAAACATAATTGCCCATCCCCTGGGTGGCCTGCCAGAAGCCATCCTTCTGGGCCTCCACATTGATGCCGACCTGTACAGCCGGGATCTTTAGTTCTCCTGCCTGCCTGGCAAAAGGAATCCCCACCGATGAGGAGAAGATCGGAAAAATGATATGAGCCTCTGAACGCTGAATGGCAGACAGTTCGGCTGTGACATCCGTGGCCACCGGAGAAGGTCTCCAAACACCCGCTACCTCCATACCCATGCCAGGGATGGCGCCCTCGGCCGCTTTGATCATGGGTTCAACCCAGACAGCCTTTTCCGCGGCAATAGCCACTTTTATTTTGGGTATGTTTAAGGATTGTTTCAATACGGCTGCGACGAAGCCCAATTGGATGAAGCTCGTTCTGCCAAGAAATGAGGAATTGAATGGGGAACCCCGGAACCAATATTTGTAGGTTTTATAGTCCTTGGCCACCCGCAAACAGAGCTCATCGTGGGCAGCCCCAACGCCGATAAAGATCTTCTTGTTCTCCATGGCAATGTCCTGCATCGGCAGGACGGCCTCTGTCCGGAAACCGCCAAGAATGAAGTCTACCTTGTCCTTTGTGATGATCCGCTCCATGGCAGTGGTGGCGTCCGTGACGTTGAGGAATTCGTTGGAGTCTGCCTGAACAAGTTCGACTTTCATCTTTTTTGCGCCAACCTGAATCCCTCCCTTGGCGTTAATCTCCTCGGCGGCCATGGTGGCTCCGTTCCAATGGCCCTGGCCCTGCACAAATTTCATCGGGCCGATCACGCCGATCTTGATTGTCTCCTGTCCAGAGGCAACTGTCCAGAACGACACTAAGAATAAAGAAACGATTGCCATTACGAAAATTCCTTTCTTCCACTTTTCCATTTTGAAGCCCTCCTTTCTGAGATTTGTGATTTGATAATCTCTGATTACACAGATAAAACTTATCTGTATGAAAATTACCAAGTATTATCCTCCCCCTTGACGGGGGAGGATTGAGGTGGGGGTGGACCTAATACCTTCCCCCTCACCCCCGCCCTCTCCCTCCAGCCCGCCCCGCAGAGCGGAGCGAGGCCGGGGGGGAGAGGGTGATAATAGGAATTATTTTTTGAGTAATCAGGAGAGCGTAGCTCTCCCATAAAAAGTTCGCCCGGATTCAGCCATTTCTTTGAGCAGGGAGGCGGGTTTGAATCGGACTCCGTGCTCCTGCTCCAGCTTCAAGAGATACTCGTAGACATTGCGTATGGACCAGGCGTCCGCATAACGGAGAATGCCACCCCGGTAGGGAGGAAATCCGGTTCCATAGATCATGGCCAGGTCCATGTCCTGAGGCCTGTCGCAGATTCCTTCCTGAATCATATAGACCGCTTCGTTGATCGCCCGGGCAAGCATTCGATCCACGATCTCCTTGGGAGAAGACTTCTTGGGTTTTATTCCGTTGTCTCTCAGATATTTTTTGATCACCTCCTGCACTTTTGCGTTGGGAACGGGTTTCTCGCCGACGTAACTTAACCAACCTGCTCCGGTCTTACGGCCATAACATCCGGTTTGAAAAACGATTTCGTATACGGGCGAAATTTTCCAGCGCTCTCCCAGGGACTTCTCAAAATTCTTTACGACGTGATAGTTGATGTCGAGGCCAGTCAGGTCGCCAAGGGTGGCCGGTCCCATGGGCATTCCAAAATCGAGAACCGCTTCCTCAATCAGGGCCGGATCCACTCCCTCGCCCACCATGAAAGTGGATTCACCCATGAAGGCTCCCAGTTGTCTCGACACATAGAAGCCCGGTCCGTCATTGACGACGATGGGGACTTTGCGAATGGCGCGGCCAAACGCCACGTTTGTCGCCAGCGTTTGATCCGATGTCTCTTTTCCGCAGATGATCTCGAGCAATTGCATCC
>DYHU01000697.1 GCA_020724025.1 Syntrophorhabdus sp.
ATAGTTCAAGATCAGACAGGGGTGAAGGTAAAGGTTAAGGCTACGAAGCCCGTTTCGGTTACTGGTTAAGGTTACGTGCAAAGAATTAAGAGACGATAAACGTAACCTTTTATTAACGATACGGGCATCCTTGCCGTTACCGTTGAACGAACCCCTTATTTTCTAATCAAATGATGAAAGCCCTTCTTCTCTTAGCCTTTGGTGGACCCCGTTCACTGGAGGAGGTTGAATTTATGCTGACCTGCCTCTTCGGGCGAAAGCCCTCTCCGGAACAGCTTGAAGGGGTTAAGGAACGCTACCGCTTAATTGGGGGTTCTTCACCCCTTCCCTCCATCACGGAGAAGCAGGCCAAGGCCATCGACGAGAAACTGAATGCCAGGGGTTATTCGTTCAAACCTTATGTGGGGATGCGATACAGTCAGCCATTGGTTGAGGAGACATTGAAGGAGATCCTTCAAGACGGAATCAAAGAGGTCGTTGCTATTCCGATGGCTCCTTTTCGCTCTCGATTCAGCACAGGCGCTTATAAGGAGGAGCTGAATCGAGCGAATAAAATCGCAGGAGAAAAATTAAAAATCACTTTTATCGAGGGATGGCACGCCCATCCTCTCTTTTTACAAGCCGTTGCAGAAAGGGTGGAAGAGGGGTTGAAACAATTTACTCCGGAAGGAAGAAGGAGGGTCCACCTTATTTTTACTGCCCATAGCCTTCCGGAATCAATCATTGGGAACGATCCCTATGTTGACGATTTAAAGGAGAGCGTCGGGGAGGTTCTGAAAAGAATCGGACCGCTTCCCTGGCATATAGCGTTTCAGAGCAAGGGGGGGGAACCCGGGAAATGGATCGGTCCAGATATTGAATCTGTGTTGATCGAACTCAAAAAAATTAATGTTCCGGAAGTCCTGATTATCCCTGTTGGATTTGTCTCGGACCATATCGAGATTCTCTACGATATTGATATCCTGTACCGGGAGAAGGCTGAGGCCCTGGGGATGATATCGAAGCGGACAACATCTCTTAATGTCTCAGAAAAGTTTATCGAAGCCCTAACAACCATTGTGGAAGAACATATGACAAAATAGCAAG
>DYHU01000698.1 GCA_020724025.1 Syntrophorhabdus sp.
AAAAAATCGGATTGGAGATTTCTGGAGTTAAGGATCGAACGGAAATTATTGTCGGACTGCCGGATCGCATTGCAGTATCTCGGACATGAATTGAAACTTGGGCAGAATGAGGAAAACCTCCTCTCAGGGTTTCGGGACAGCACGAGGCGGAATATCCGGAAAGCGACAGGAGAGGGTGTGGAGGTCAAGAGTTCGAATACAATGGAAGGGATGAAGGAGTTCTACCGATTAAACAGCCTGACAAGAAAGGAACACGGCCTTCCTCCCCAGCCTTACCGGTTTTTTGAGAAGGTCCGGGAACACATCATTTCAAGGAATCTTGGGCAGGTCTTCCTGGCGTCGCATGGCGGGAAAAACATCGCCGGCGCCATCTATTTTCATTTTAATGGAAAGGCCTATTACAAATATGGGGCATCGGATAAAAGCTATCAGCATCTCCGGTCAAACAACCTGGTCATGTGGGAGGCCATCCGGTGGTATTCTGGAAATGGAACAAAGAGCCTCTGCATGGGCCGGACCGAACCCGATCATAAGGGACTTCTTCAGTTCAAATCGGGCTGGGGGACCACCGAACACCCAATCCACTATTATCGATACGACCTAAAACGGTCTTCTTTTGTTCCAGGGTCCTCAAAGGTTAAGGGTTTTCACAACAAAATCTTTAAACTACTCCCCATGCCCATCCTGAATCAGGTTGGAAATTTGTTTTACAAACATGCCGGTTAACCTCTCATCGAATCCCCAACTCAAAAGTTGACATTTTACCCAGGAAAGTGTACACTTTATCTAAAATGAATCTAAGGGGGAGGGGATGGAAATAAACGTAAAGGAAGCAAGGGCGAGGCTGAGCTTTCTGCTCAAACGAGTTGAAAAAGGAGATGAGGTTCTGCTTCTGCGCAGGGGCAAGAAAGTGGCACGGCTTGTTCCGGTACAGACTCCGCAGCGACCACTGCCCAGCTTGAAAGAGTTTCGATCCTCTATCCGATTAAAAGGGAAGCCTTTGAGCGCTGTCGTTATAGAAAGTAGGGAAGAGGAACGGTTCTGATGGTATATGTCGACACCAGTGTATTGGTGGGGTATTACT
>DYHU01000009.1:0-8760 GCA_020724025.1 Syntrophorhabdus sp.
TTCTGTCATTCCTGTCCCGTAACAAAGTTCGGGATAAACTCCAGCAGGAATCCAGTCTTTTAAAATATTTAGAATTCCCCTGGATTCCCGTTTTTACGGGAATGACGACTTTTTACGAATTCATCTTTAATCTTTAACGGAAATTTTGACGGTCGTTGGTCCCATGCTTCCGTGAATATTGCAATGCGCCTCAGCAGTGACCTCGAGATTTTCGAGGGCATTTAGCTTGGCCTCTCTGGTGAAGACCTCTGCCTCAGGTCTCTGACCTGAAGAGAAATCCCATCTGGCTATCTCCTTCTTGTTTGCGATCACCTGCAACGCCTTGGTGTAGTGAAGAAAGTTGTTCCCTTTGTGCGTGACGGTTACCCGGATCGTCACCTCTGAGCCTTTTGGAACGGTCTGCGGAGCCTCGATGGAAGTGGAAGATTTATTTGCAAAAGCAGGTCGGGTATAGAGAGAAAGGCCTCCAAATACCATCAGATAGCAAAATCTCCTCCTGTTCATAAGAATGCCTCCTGGTTGAATTTTTTTAATTATACCATTTTTATCCATCCTCCTTCAAAAAAAATGATGACGTAACGGTAAAAGGATATTGCTCCGGTGAGGAAGTTGTGCAATACTTCATCATAGTCTATTCACCTTTTTAATACTGAACAGCCACCTTGAGGGGAGGGACCAATGTTTATCACGGCAAACGGTATTCGGATACATTATGAGCTTTCTGGGAGAAAGGACGCTCCGGTGGTGGTCCTGAGCCACTCTTTGGCCTCCAGCCAGAAAATGTGGGATCCGCAGATGGAGATGCTAAGATCACATTTCCGGGTTCTCCGTTACGATACCCGGGGCCACGGTCTAAGCCAGACCACTCCGGCCCCTTATACATTGGAACTTTTAGGAGAGGATGCTCTCGGATTACTCGATGTCCTGGGGATGGATCAAGTCCACTGGGTGGGGCTCTCCATGGGCGGAATGATCGGCCAGTCTATTGCTCTCAATCATCCCCATCGTCTTCTGAGCCTTTCTCTGTGCGATACGGCCGCCATCATCCCCGCGGAGGCGCAACCGATATGGGAGGAGCGGATCGAAGGAGTCCGCCAAAGAGGAATGGAATCTCAATTAGAGGCAACCATGGAACGCTGGTTCACCCCATCCTTTCTCATTTTGAACCCTCCGATGTTAAACCTGATTAAAGAGGAGTTTTTGGCCACACCGGCCGAAGGTTATATCGGTTGTGCCGGAGCGATCCGGAGGCTCAATTACCTAAGCAGGCTCAGCGAGATCAAGCTCCCAACTTTCATCATGGTGGGCGAGGATGATCCCGCAACGCCTGTTTCTGCTTCCGAGGCCATCCATGAGCGCATCAGGAATTCAAAGCTGGTCATCCTTCGTTCCGTACGTCACCTCTCCAATGTCGAACAGCCAGAAGCCTTCAATACCCACCTGTTGAAGTTTTTAAAAGGGGTTTGATTTTTTGTAACACTTTAGCGCTTTGAAATGGATTTGGGTTGGTCCACCGGCCAGACCTGCCTGCCTCAGGCAGGGATGCCTCCAGAGTTTTAGAATGAGGGTTTTCTAAATTGTCATATAGTCTCATGGTCTTGTAGTCCTATAGTCATTTGACTAACCGACTATCCGACTAATGACTATATGACTTATCTTAGGGGCGACGCAGGGCGCCGTGGACTCCGAGGAGGATGAGCAATCCTCCAAGGATCTGTTGCGGGAAGATCTTCTCTCCCATCCAGAGGTAGTTAAACAGGATCGCACACAGGGGGATGAAGAATAGATAGACCATGGATCGGGTCACACCCATCCTCTCGATTCCTCCGTAGTAGGAGACATGGCCGATGATGCCCGGTAAAAGGATGGCATATCCCAGAGCCCACCAGGATTTTGCTCCGACCTGGTTTAAGGCGACAGGGGTTGCCAGAAAGGGGACGGCCAGCCAGAGAACCAGTGAGCCGATCATCATACAATAGCCCATCAGACGAAGCGGGGAATAGATCTTCAGAAGGGGTTTTGACCATGCGGATAAGAAGACGGCCGCAAAGAAGGCCGCGATCAAGGTCAGGAGATCACCGGCGAGGGTGTCCAGAGAGAGATGGAGTCTGGCCGTGGGTTTCAGAATGACCAGCACCACACCGAACAGAGAGACCAGCATGAAGAGATATTGCCTCTTTCCGACGGACTCCTTCTCAATGAGATGGACATAGAGAGCGCCCCAGAGAGGCGTGGTCGCAAGGATCAGAGCGGAGTTAGAGGCGGAGGTCAGGTTCAGGCCGACAGACCAGAGGATCTGATAGACCCCGATGCCCAGGATTCCCACCCATGCCACCTTCCCAAGATCTTTTTTTTGAATTGAAATTCCTTTTTCCCACTTATAAGTGACCAGAAGGACCAGAAGTCCGCAAAGAATGAACCGGATGGCCCCAAAGAGAACCGGCGAGAAATCCTGAAAGGCTGATTTGACAATTCCGTAGTTGGCTCCCCAGGTCAAAACAACGATGACGAGGAGGAGATGGCCGAAGGATTGATTTTTTTCTGGCATAGGGGATGACCGATCTCAGAAAGCCAACTTCCTGCAGAGTTCCGCCACCCGCTTTCCTAATTTGCGAGCATTCTCTGATACCTTATCATCCGGAGAACCGACACAGGACACACCATAATGACCGGTTGCCTCCATCGGGTCTCCCACGACGATCATGCCGTAGATGAGCATACACTGAATGATGGAAAGCATGGTCGTCTCCTTTCCACCGGAAGGGTCTCCGGAGGTGGCAAAGGCGGCCCCGATTTTATTCTCCATCTTCTTTCGAATCCCCACATATTCATCGAAGATGCGTTTCAGATCCCAGGCCATGGCGCCAAAATAGACCGGAGAGCCTGCAATGATACCGGCGGAGTTTAAAAAATCGTCCTTTGTCACTTCCTGAGTTGATTTGAGAAGGGCCTGGATCCCTGAGACCGAGTTCACCCCTTCTGCAATCCTTTCTGCCAGCTTACGGGTGTTTCCACCTTTTGAATAGTAAAGGATTAAGACCTGCATCGTTTTCCTCCTCAATTTTTTCCACGAATAACACAGCTGAAAGATCTTTGCAAGAAAGAGGGAAAATGAAACTTGGAGGTGTAAATGTGAGGGGAAAGGCGGTATTTTTTTGTCAATCAAGTTTGATAGTCTCGTAAAAAGTCGATTGCCGGACATCATTCATGCTTCGACAAGCTCAGCACGAACGTAATATCAATAGGTTACACCGTTCACCCTGAGCCTGTCGAAGGGGGATGGCGACTTTTTACGAGACCATCAAGTTTGGTGAGTTAATAAGCCTGCTTCCTGAAAACTTAGGTAGTCCTTGGTTAACTTACGATTCTCAAGAATAGCCGCAACAAGCTCCTCATCGGTGAGGGCCTGCGGTCCCTTCTCTTTCAGTTTTTCACGCGGCCGGGCATGTTCCGGCATGTCTTTTATGGTCTTCACATTCCTTCCTTATTGTTTTCTTTTGTTAATTCACTTCCGCACATTCAGTTTTAACAATAACCTAA
This sequence comes from Syntrophorhabdus sp., assembly GCA_020724025.1. The sequence goes on from DYHU01000009.1 coordinate 3,541, forward strand.
CTTGTTAATTTCAATAGAGTTATAAATAAACCTCCCATGCTTTGCTTTGTTTAAAACAGTCTTTTTATTGTTAAAAGCCCTTTCTAATGTTTCTCCTCCCTGATTTTATGCACCAATCTCAATTGGTATGCATCAGTCCCATTGTTCTGTGGTGCATTTTGAGGGTGGTGCATAAGCTGTTGAGAAGGTGATTGTTCAGCTACAAGCCTGGCACGAGCATGTTGAATGGCCTCATGGAGTTTTTTCTGCAGCAGTTTGCGCGGCAGGACCTTAGTCCAGTAAGAAGCTACGCGAATAGTTCCTTTTTCGAGCTCCATGAGTTCAATAGTTTCCCGTTTCTTGCCGGCACAAAGGATCAGGCCAATGGGTGATTCCTCTTCCGGCTGCTTTTCGTATCTCGCCAGCCAGCGCAGATAGAACTCCATCTGGCCCTTGTCTGCAGGCTGAAAGTCTCTCAACTTCAGATCAATTGCTACCAAACGACGGAGGCCACGATGGTAGAACAGCAGGTCGAGGTAATAATCATCATTATCCACCTGGATACGTTTCTGCCTTGCAACGAAGGTGAAGCCGACACCCAACTCCAGAATGAAGTTTTCCATCTCCCGCATGATCGCATCCTCGATATCCTTTTCGATGTATCGGTCCTTGAGACCGAGAAAGTCGAGGAAGTACGGATCGCGGAATACCAGGTCCGGCGTGAGCTTATCCTCGGCCCGGAGCTTGTCCAGTTCATGACGAATCAATTTATCAGGCTTCCTGGATAGCGCTGTGCGTTCGAACAACATACCGAAAATTTTCTTTTCGAGGGTGCGAGTACTCCACCGTTCAATGCGGCACATCTCGGCGTAGAAATCACGTTTGAGGGGATCATCCAATGCTATAATATGTCGGAAATGCGTCCAACCCAATTGTGTACTCAGTGAGTTCACAATCCTCTCGTCGGTGAATACTTCGGCAAACCGGATCATATGCCACAGGTTTCGAGTGGAAAAACTAGGACCGAACTCCGGCACCAATTGTTTCGACAGTGTAGCAACAATTTGTTCCCCATATCCGGCTCGCTTCTCTTTCAGAATGTCCTGGCGGATACGTTTACCGATACGCCAGTAAAGCAAGACCAGCGCCGAATTTACATGTCGCGCCACATCCTGCCGTGCCACCGTGATTAACTCTCGTAAATCCTTAAGCAAGACTTTAGATGTGGTTGGCTTCATCCTTCTTCGCTTCCCCAAATCTCTGACAGCTTGGCCTGAATCTTCCGTTCGTAGATTTCGATTAGCTTCTTATTCGCATCCACTAGAACCCGCTACGCCTCAATCTCCTCCACAATCCGGCGCTATTATAAAATCAAAATAATTGACAAATGAAGATGTGATCCTCAAGCCTTTCGGCAAAATATAGCTTTCAAAGTAATCCGAACAGTTTGTCAGGCCATTCCTTGTCATCTAAGAACAAAACATGTCTCTTGATATATTCATCTTTTGGCTCCGGAGCTGTTCTACCCTTCACCAACTTATCATATGATGTTTGAGAAAGGATAAAGGACTCTAACACTACATCTTTTTTCCCCAGTCCTCGTTCCAGATCCTTAATATCAACTGATAATTGAATCTTTTCATCATCAAGTCCTTTTGTATGTTCGAGACCCTTGGGGTCAATGAAGACGATTTTCTGTTTTGCGCCATTTCTCAACCACATGATGAAGTCAGGATAAAAACCACTGAGATTGAAAAATCCTATACCTGACCTTGGAAAGTTCCTTAAAAGATAGATTTCAACATTCGCAAACTTAACTTTATTGTTTCTTAGATAATTTTTTAAATCCTGGATGAATTCCTTCTCGCTATCTACAAGGCCAGATGGGGATATTCTCTCAATCGCTTTGCTCTGAAGAAGAATAGGTAAATAGAGATGTTTGGCAAAGTAGACCCGTGGAAGGGTTTTGAGGTCCTCCTTAGAAAGCGTTTCAAAGTTCCTTGCCAGTTTTTTAATATCCTCAATGAGCGCTTTATTTTCTGGAATCTTTTTGACCTGGATGGTATAGGAATAACCTGCCTCTTTTTCAAAGACGAAAAGGGGTTGCTGTCTTTTGAGCATTTCGTATTTCGTATATTTGGTTTCAAAGTTCTTTGCATATTTCCTGTAGAATTGATCCATGTATTTCTTAATGACCATGAGCGCTACACTTGTTATTCGTTCAAGATCCTCCTTGTTCTTGACAACAAATATTCCTGGTAGCGCATATATTTTATACCTATCGCTCAGAAGAATATTTTTCAAAGCCTTCCGATCAGAAATTAGGTTCCAATAACCTCTGATCATTTTGTATTCAGAAATCTCCTTAAGGATTCCCTGCCAGTTAAGCAATCCTACCATTTCCTCAGGAAGCGTCATTTCTTCAAGATCACCACTCACCTCTTCTGCAATTATTCCACGATAGACTTTTATCCTTGGAGAAAGATTAAGAATAAAATATAGCTTTTTGTCTATCTCCAGAGGCAATACCTTTTCTTCTGTAAACTTCTTATTCTCATCCTTTGATAGGGCATAAAGACCTGCCCATTTCTCCTTATGTTGTGGTTTTACTGGAATCTGTATGACCTCAAACTCAACCTCCTCTTTCCGGATAGCGTCTAAAAACCTATTCAGGTAATCTGCCTTGATCCCATAAATGTTTAGGAATTCCAGAAATTTGACGGGTGAGTTCTCGTCACTCCTCTTCAGCGAAAAACCTTTACCCTTTAGCCTTACACCCCTTCCAAAGAGCTGAATGATCTGAGGGCCTTGTCCTGTTCCGATGTTTAGCAGCCCCATGCTGGAAACACGCCACGTATCCCATCCCTCAATAAATTTTTTGGAACCGATAAGAAGGTTTATAGAGGAATCTTCCCTTTTTATGGCATCGAAAAGAGAATTGCTTATCACATCTCTATTGGCCGTTATTCCCTTCTTTTCCAATTTTTTCCTGAATTCTATAACATCCCCTATATTGACTACTCCAAAATAGTCATTCTCGCCGACTTTTAACCCCAGTTCCCCTATGGCGTTCTTTATCTCATATACTCCAAACTCTCCCTTCCCGCCAAAAACTCGCCTATATAGATCATCAATATCAAAACCATTCTTTCTTAAGTATTCAAACCTTTTAGTGAAGACATCCTCACCTTTATCGTTTTTCAATCCGGATTCGCCCTTAACGATCTTTTCAGTGATATCCTCCACCCACTTTTGGTTCTGGATCCCCTTTCTTAGAAAATCTACAATTTGTATCACATCAGACTCTTCTTCCTTACCGGTGACAGTGGTTCCGACAAATATCCAGAGGGGTTTTTCAATATTGAATGCCCTGGACAATGTCTGGTGATTTTCATAGATTAGCATCTGCTCATAAAAGGATAGGAGATTTGCCACAAACATGGTCTCCTGAAATTCCTTTTCACTGATCCTCATCTTTTGCACATTCAGGACGGAAAAGTCCTTTCCGTAACCGTCAAGATAGAAGTACTTATAGGAATAATCAAAAACAATCGATTTCGCATACTCCTTGAGGATTTCTGGATTTTTCTCCGAGAGGATTTGCCCAAAGGTTGCACTGTATTCAAAGGTGAAACCATCCTGAGCGAGTTTATCTCTAAGTTTTTTCCACTTCTGCTCCTCAGATTTTTTCCCTTTATGGCCTTCGTCTACGAAAAGAAGATTCTTTCCCTCAAATGTATCAACCGGGACGGTAACCCCACCCCCTTTCTTCTCCTCCACTAATTTTGTTATCTCTATGACAAGAACTCCCCGGCCACCCATACCACCGTAAAGACCAGAAAGACTGCCCTCATAGAGTCTACAGGGGATACTGCTTTTCTCAAGTTCTTCAAAATGCTGTTTAGAAAGGCCTTCGTTGGGAGTAATTAAGAGGATGTTTTCAGGGACAAAGGGAATGTAATGGAAAAATTGATGATAGTTAATATGCATGATCAATGTTTTTCCTGAGCCGGTTGCCATCCAGAAGGCAAGTTTTTTTAAGTTGTATTCTGTAAAATCATCAATGACCCCTATATCCGCTTTTTGGCCGTATCCCCGTAAAAATTCATTCAGTTCGTACAGGAACTCAATCTTTCTACTTTTGAAGTTATCAAAGAATATCTCTGCAAAGAGGATAGACAGATATTGGAAGTATCTGAGTGTGATCTTTGGTTCGCGCCTGCGGTTGATTGTTGTTAAATAAAGCTGGATGTTATGGTCATAAAGAAAGAGTGTATCTTCTGAGAGTTGGTCTTCTTTAATTCCTTCCATCGAGCGTAGAGAGTTGAGAAAATAACTCCTACCCTCGGCATCAAATCCTTCCCTGGCATCCTTTAATCTCTCCTGTAATGTTTTAAACTCATCCACTCCGAATAGGGAGAGGATATATTTATTCAAAACGAGATATTTTTCAATATTCATTGAATTTACATGGATGCAGCTACTTTAATATTTTCCAGTTCTATTTCAGGTCTTTCCTTTTTAAACCCAAAATGCTCAGAGGCATCCAGTATCTCAATACCTACGATCTCCTCATTTGGACCTAAATCTATTGCAATGTCTTCGGTGATTCGGATCGTTGTTACCTCTGTTGGTCCCTTTTTGAAGGATAAATAGGCCGCATCAACCTCCGGATCATATTTGATTTTCATCTTACACCTCCAATAAAAAATACATACACCGTTACAACCACAAACCTGTCAGGTTCCTCAACTACAATCGGCATGACCTGTTTGGCCTGATAAAACTTACCCTTCCACATGGCATTATGGCTGAAGTTTTTTCGAAAGGCTATCCTCCCTTTTTGGGCAGGAAGACGCTCCCCTGTTCTTATCGCTTGCTCAGCTTCCTCCCTCGAGGCTCCTCTATCAAATAAGTTGTCAAGGGCATGCCGAGAAAATTTTACGGGTTTTTCAATTTCAGTCATACCTAAGAAAACATCAATGTCTTAAACTCTGGCTCGATGTAGTGAATCTCTACAGGATGCTCTTCGAGGTTTGTGGTTAGGATGCTCTGGCCATTAATGTAAATTCGCTGAGGCATCCATTCTTTAAGTTCCTTGATGATAAACTCCTTATCTTTTCTGAAATCATTTTCATCCCAATTATCATCAACTATTCGCCAGACAATGGCTATATTAATCCCCTCTTTTTCACCTTCAATCCAAGAAGGTAATTAAATGTCTCAGGTATATCTACAACA
>DYHU01000009.1:8860-15394 GCA_020724025.1 Syntrophorhabdus sp.
CTTTTTCACCTTCAATCCAAGAAGGTAATTAAATGTCTCAGGTATATCTACAACAGCTTCTTCAGGTTCGCCCATTTCTTCGAAATTGACCTTGAGTTTGTATGAGAAAGGATCCTTTAGGTGTTCAATATTCAGGAAGTTTGGACTATCCTGTGTCTCAAACTCAAGAAAGTATTTCAGTAGATAATCATCTTTAAAAAGCCTCTGAACTACTTCGTTGGGTTTAAGTTCAAGATTATCCAAAGTATCTTCATATTGCTCTAAAACTTGGTACTTTAGAAAAGTCCCAATTCCGTTTGTATCTTGTGGCTTCCCATTTATCCATTTGAAAGAATAAGAAATCTTCTTGATTCTTGGAATGATAATGGTCTCAAAATAATTTGCCATTTCAGCTAAGATATATTTACGATTGCCGCCGTCTTCGTTATTGAGCATCATTATTGAGTGGGCAGTGGTGCCAGAACCCGCGAAGAAATCCAATATATAATCTTGGTGGCTAGTGGTAAGTTGGGCCGCTCTCTTAATTAAAGCTGGTGGTTTGGGAGATTGGAACAAGCGAGCCCCCATTATATTGTCAAGAAGTTGCTGTGCATAGTCGGTCCTCACTTCTTTCTCATTCCAAATTGTCTTTGGCGTATACGTTGGCCCTTCACCATTTTTTGATGCATAATCCTTACGATAGATTTTATAGTTTCCTGACACTTCTCGACCTATTAGAAGATATGAGTTTTTCTCTGTTAATTCTTTCCCCCAAGTCCAGCAGCCTTCAAAACCATCATTCCATATAGGGAGTACCTTGATACTACCCTTTTCTTGAGAGCAAGTTACTCTACCATTCTGAGGATTGACGTATAATGGATACCAAAGATTAGGCCGGTTACCCCTATGGAATTGTCTGTGAGTATTGCGAAGTTCGAGGAGCCGGTAATTTCCATATTCATCCTGTAAATTATATTCTGAGAGCTGGTCCTCGCTTTTAGGTAATCCTGAGAATGAGGCTTTTTCACTTTTTGCAGCAGCTAAAAGATAATCATGAGAGGTTGCCAAGTATTTATCCTGCCCACGACCTTTTGGATTCGTTTGGATTACGGCTATGCCTACTTTTTGAGGAAATGTAAGATTAAGGACCTTTACAAGGTTGTCCATTTCATTTTCATCGATACTGCAAAAGATAAATCCGTCAATGGTCAGTAGGTTCGCCGCAAGATTAAGCCTGTTTTCAATCATTGTCAGCCACGATGAATGTTTGTACCGATCATTATACAAAAACTCGTCATTTCCTGTATTATAAGGGGGATCAATATAAATACATTTTATCTTTCCTCTGTATTTTTCAGAGAGCAAACTTAACGCCTGCCAATTTTCACTTTTGATTAAGATCCCATCTAAAAGGTCGTCCAGATCCGCATTTTCAGTGAGCTTCTCCAGAAGTCTTTCTTTGAATTGGTCATTGAAAAATTTTGTGTCAATAGGGAGTTTTTTATTCTGGATTCCTGCTTTCGCAGGAATGACATCTCCAATAAATCCCAATTCTTTCCATTCCTTTCTCTGCTCTTTGTTTTTCAGAACTTCGGCATGAAATTCCTCAGGCAATCTGTCAGTAGTAATTACATATTCTGTCTTCAAAACGAATTTCTTCTTTTCCCATAGTCTCTTTTGGAAATCCTCAATCTGTGAGAGAAAATCAATTATTTTTTCTCCGACCTCCCTCACCACCTTTGCGCGGGTGATGTGTTTGTCCAGAAAAGGTTCATTTTCGAGGGTTTCAATGGATAAGACCTCCGCCTTGATAAAGTAATCCAGTTGTTCAGTTAAAAACTTGCGCAGATTTTTGTGAATGAAGTAATCCTTTGTGTTTTTTGCACCGAACCTTGATATCTGGTAAAGCAGGAGGGGTTTCTCATTCTTATATTCTGCACTTAGGAAAGCTTTGAGCGTAGGGTCTTTAATCTGCTTTATAATTTCATCAAAAATCTTTTGGTTAATCTTCTCCTGTTTTGCGGTGTTACTTCCACCCTCAACATCGTAAAGTTTTACCTCTTTATCGGTTAATTCTCTATACTGAAAACGGATAACTACTTCTTTTGGGATTGCTTCGGCTTTGCCTCGCAATGACATCTCGAGTGGTTTTTCATCATCGAGGACGAAAAACCTTGCCTTGGTTGCCTTATTGGATGCCAATTCTTCTCTGGCCGATACAGTGCGGAATATAATTTTGTAAGTTTTGCGAGGGTCAGAAAAGAATGCGTAATCCCTGAAGAGAATTCCAGTTTTCGTATAGTACTGCCCCTCATTTGCCCAGTGGAGCTTTACTTCCTCACCGTTGTAAGGGATTGCATATCTAAAATTCTTAATGGAATAACGATACTGAGGTACGAAATCGCCTTCTTCATAATATCTAGAGAAGAAGGTGTAGAGGTCATTAAAAACCTGAAGTTTTATCTCATCAATCTTTCCTGCTAAGTCTTTTTGTTCCTTCAGTAGAAGATAATCCTTCCCAACAGGGGTATCTCGAAATTCGGCCTTAAGGTCTCCTGTTGCGGTGAATGCAATCTCTCCTAACGTTTCTATAACCCTCTTCCTGGCATCTTCAAATTTTTGTGTAATATTCAGTAATCTTTCGTCCTTATGCTTTAAAAAAGCATCCTCAACGATGCTTTTAATGTCCTTCTTGATAAACTTGCCAATCTGATCCCTTTTGAAATTCAGTATGCGATAGATACCGAAATCCAGATCAGAGGCTTCAAATTGAAAAAGCTCGTAAAATAAGGTCTGAAACTTTGATAGGGAATCCATGGGTTAGTATTATACTTTAACAATAAATTTTTTTAAATAGTTATAACCTTAATTCAAAAAAGAACGCCTGGAATTGCACTCTAAAATTTCATTTTATTTTATACGGACCCCAGGATTATGGCAGTTTCGGAGAAGATCGTTGATCAGGATTCTGGCCCTGGCTTCTTTGGCCATAATCATCCTTGGGTAGATATTAAGTGATTTTGGGATATTATATGTTTCGGGCAGTAGAGGGTCAAGCATTTTTACAATCTTCATGTAATCTCTCGGTTATTGGAGGCGGAGTCCGTCCCGACTAAATCGGGACGCTACGAAAAAAAAGGACATAGAGATAGGGTTTACCCCGTTAGAAATAATGGACCGCTGGGTTTCGAGTCCCGCTATGGCGGGACTGGAGTTTCTAACGGGGTTTACATCTTTAGGTTTCTTTTGGTAGAATGGCGGCACGGTTCACCAAAGGATTGAGAGGGAATATGTAAAAAAACAGGTAGGAAAGGGAGGAGATAGAGATGGAGACAAAAGGGAAAGCGTTGGTGACGGGGGCGAGCAGCGGGATCGGAAAGGAGACAGCCATCAGGCTGGCCAAAGAGGGCTTTGAGGTGATTGCGGCGGCAAGGAGGAAGGAACGCCTCGATGAACTCGCAAAGCAGAATCCGAATATTCTTCCAAGACCGGTGGACCTTTCCGATCCGCAGGCTCTGGATGATTTCTCTAAGGAACTGTTAAATCTCTCAGAACCCGTGACCGTCCTCATCAATAATGCGGGATTCAGCGTCCGGGGAGCGGTTGAGGATGTTTCGCTCTCTGCGGTAAAGAGCCTCTTCGAGGTCAATCTCTTTGCCCTCATTAAGATCACCCAGGCCTGTCTTCCAGGGATGCGTCGCATGAGGAAAGGGACGATCGTCAACCTCAGCTCCATCGTGGGGAAGTTTCCTTTTCCCACGAGCGGCCCTTATTCCGCCACCAAACATGCGGTGGAAGCGATCAGCGATGCTTTAAGAATGGAAGTCCGTCCCTTTGGCATTCGTGTGGTGACGATCCGGCCGGGAATGATTGGCACTGAATTTAATGAGACAGCCAATCGATTGACCGGAGATCTCCTCTCGAGAACCGATCCCGATTACAAACCTGTTTATCAGGCCTATGGAGCAGGCATGGGAAAGTTGTTCTCCAATGTCTCCATTCCAGGACCCGAATTGATTGCCAACCTCATCCTTAAAGCTGTTCTTTCGGATTCTCCCAGGGCCGTCTATACGGCAGGCCCGTTTGTTGAGGAACTTTTAGGAGAACGGTTGCGACTGGATGATGATGGTTTTTTCGAGCTCATGACGGAGAAGACAGGGCTGAAGGGGTTAGTAGTCAAATAGTCTCATAGTCGAATTGTCTTATCGTCATTTGACTAATCGACTAACGACTATCCGACAACCCAAACAATCTCAATAGAGGTCCTTAATCTCCTGGCTCTCGAGGAGGGCGGAGGCTGGCCCCTCTCTGATGAGACGGCCATTTCGGAGCAGATAGCCGCGATGGGAGATGGAGAGGGTGAGAAAAATCTCCTGTTCAACGATGAAGAGGGTAAGCCCGTTCTGATTCATCTTTTTCAGGGTGGCGAGGATCTCTTCGATGAATCTGGGCGCAAGGCCCAGAGAGGGTTCATCCAACATCAATAATTTAGGTCTTCCCATCAGACCCCTTCCGATGGCCAGCATCTGCTGCTCACCGCCGCTCAATGTCCCTGCCCTCTGATCCTTCCTCTCGCTCAATTTCGGAAAGAGGTGATAGACCCCTTCAAGGCCTTCTTCCATCCCTTTCTTTTCTTTCCTCTTCGTGTAGGCGCCTAACAGGAGGTTATCGAGGACAGAAAGGGTGGGGAAGATATGGCGACCCTGAGGGACATGGATCAAACCTTTCGATACGATCTGATGGGGGTTGAGATTGGTGATATCCTCTTCTTCGAAGTAGATTCTTCCCTCGGTCGTTTCAAGAATTCCGGAGAGGGTGAGGAGCAGGGTCGTTTTCCCCGCCCTGTTGGGACCGATGAGCGAAACGATCTCTCCTCTTCCGATTTCAAGGGAGACCTCCTTGAGAGCAGGCAAAGGGCCGTAATGGACGGTCAGTTTTCTTATCTTAAACATTTCCCATTATTCTTTATAATGCCCCATGCCAGGAGGGCACACACGAACTATGAAAATTACCAATTATTGTCCTCCCCCTTGATGGGGGAGGATTGAGGTGGGGGTGGACATTGTATGTTTACCCTCACCCCCGCCCTCTCCCACCAGCCCGCCCCGCAGAGCGGAGCGAGGCCGGGGGGGAGAGGGAGATAATAGGGTTATTTTCTAATCAAGTAGGCCTCGATTACTCCGGGATCGTTTTTCACCACATCCGGAGGACCTTCGGCGAGGAGTTCGCCGTTGTTGAGCACTGCCACTTCATCCGCAATCTCCATCACCATTCCCATATGGTGCTCGATCAGGAAGAGGGTGAGGCCGGTCTCCTTAAGACGGCAGAGGTTTTCGGCAAGTTGCTTTGCCTCGGGATAGGTCAAACCCGCGGCAGGTTCATCCAGGAGGAGAAGCTCGGGTTTTGCCGCGAGGGCACGGGCGATCTCCAGTCTCTTCTGCTCGCCATAGGAGAGCTGGGAGGCGAACCATTTCCACCTTCCGAAAAGGCCGAGAAGTTCGAGGATCTCCTTCGCCTCTTTCATGGCCGCCTCTTCACCTTTTCTGCTCCATGGAAGAGAAAGGCCGGAGGAGAGAAGCCCTCCTCTTATTCTCATGTGCATTCCGGTCAGGACATTTTCGACGACCGTCATATTTCCCCAGACCTGAAGCGTCTGAAATGTTCTTCCCACTCCCAGGCGGGAGATCTCATGGGTCCGGAGGCCGGTGATCTCTCTCTCCTTAAACCAGATCCTTCCGGAATCAGGCCTCTCCATTCCGCTGATGAGATGGAAGAGGGTGCTTTTGCCCGCTCCATTGGGGCCCATCAGCCCCTTCACCGTTCCCTTTCGCACCTGAAGGGAGATCCGGTTCAATGCCCTGAGGCCATCATAATTCTTCACGATCTCTTCCACGCTGAGAAACATCAGAGCTCCACCTTTTCCCTTCGCCTCTTTCTCCCCCAGTAACTGATCAGGTAAATCAATCTGACTCTCAACCGGGTTCCGATCCCGTCCGGGAAGAAGATGAGAAGGAGGATCAGGATCACTCCGTAGATGGGAAGGCTATACTCCTGATAACGGCTGAGTCCATTGATCAGATAGGTGAGAAAGATGGCTCCTGCGATGGGACCATAGAGGTTTCCCATTCCTCCGAGAATGACCATCATGACGATGAGGACGGAGAGGTTGAGGCTGAAAGTCTCGGGATTGGCCGTGGACATCACAGAGGCAAAGAGGCTTCCCGCCAATCCGGCAAAGGCCGCACTGATGACAAAGACCCCGAGCTTGATCCGGCTGACATCGATTCCAACGGCAGAGGCGCCATCCTCGCTTGCAGCCACCGCCAAGAAAGCCCGGCCCATTTTCGATCGAATCAGGTTTTTGGAGAAGAGGACCAGTCCTACCAGAACTCCCCAGATGAGGTAGTATTGTTTGAGATAGGTGTCGAAGATGAAGCCGGCAAGGGAGAAGAAGGGGATGTCGAAGATTCCGATCACGCCGCCGGTAAGGCTCGAAGACTCTCTCACCATGACGAGAAAAATTTCGCCAAAGCCCAGCGTGGCCAGGGCCAGGAA
>DYHU01000009.1:15494-28793 GCA_020724025.1 Syntrophorhabdus sp.
GGATCCGACCAGATCAAAGGAAGCGATAGGATGGTCAGGAAGTAGAAGAGGTCTCTCTTTCTGAAATGGTACTCCCTCCTGTAGTGGAGCTGTGGATCGGGAATAATCAAAGAGAGGAGCCACAGGGCCCCTGAATAGAGGAGGTCTCTCTTTCTGAACTCTTTATGAACTTGATCTACCATCGCCGGCTATCGATAAAGGGCGAACCCAATATCCCTTTCGGTCTAAAGTAGAGAATGAGAAGAAGAACGATGAAAGCGATTGCATCCTTATAACCCGAGGGGATGAAGGCCACACTTAGAGACTCCACCACTCCAAGGACAAACCCTCCGAGGATGGCGCCGCTATGCTTTCCCCAGCCCCCTAAGACCGCGGCGATAAATCCCTTCAGTCCGATGAGGGTTCCAGAGTGATAACTGACATAGAAGATGGGCGTGATGAAGATTCCTGCCACGGAGCCGATCCCCGCGCTCACACCGAAGGCAAGAAAGATCATCAGGTTTCTTGAAATCCCTGATAGATCAGCGCCGAGGGGATCGGTCGAACTTGCCTCCATCGCCTTTCCCAGCAGCGTGCGGTGGGAAAGAAGATAGAGGGAGAGCAACACGAGAAAGGTGGCACCCAGAACCCATACGCTCTGAGGAGAGACAAAGACCTTCCCTATTTCGAAGGGGCCTCTGCCCGTGAAGGGAGGCAGAGCCTTCGGAAGGGTGCCGAAGAGCAATGCGCTCGTACTGCTCAGAAAGAGAGAGGCGCCGAGAGTGGCCATGAGGAGGATGGGAAGGGAGGCTTTCCTCAGGGGATAGATGACGAGGAGGTGGAGGAGAAAACCGATGAGGATGACGATCAGAATGGCGAAAAGGGCGGCCAGAGGATAGGGAAGATGACTTCCTTTGATAAGGAAGAAGGTCATAATTCCTCCCAACATCACAAACTCACCCTGGGCAAAGTTGATGATCTGGGAAGCCCTTGCAATCGTGACGAACCCCAGTCCAACCAGGGCATAGATTGCTCCGAAGGTGATTCCGGATGTGAGGAGCTGAGGGAGGGTTTGAAAGATGTCCATGCGATTTAGTCTTTAGTCGAATCGTCTGATAGTCCAATAGTTGTGTCGTCAGTTTTCAAAATAAAAAGGGTGGACCTATTAAGACCGTCCACCCCTTCAATTTACCCCTATTTTCTTCTCTCTTCAACCTTTATTCGACCCCGGGGAATTGAATCCTTTTGAACTTTCCTCCTTCGATCCGGACAAAGACGAGGTCCTTTTTGCTCAGACCATCATGCTCCGTCGGGCTGAACTGATAAATTCCGTGGGTGCCCTTAAATCCTTTTGTATTCTCGAAGGCATCTCTCAGACTGGAACGGGTCACCTTTCCCTTCACACGTTTGAGGGCATCCTGGATCAGGCCGATGGTGTCGTAGCCGTAGCCCGCAATCTGATCGGAGGGCGTTCCGTAACGCTCCTTCCAGCGTTTATCAAAATCGACGTTGACGGGTTTCACAGGATCGTTCTCATCGAGCTGGTCAAAGACCACGGGTTTGGCTGAGGGAAACTCCACTCCTTCCATCGCCCCTCCTCCGAGGGCGATGATGAAGCCGAATCCAAAGGCATGGGTTCCGAGGATGGGCGTCTTGATTCCCAGGCCTCGCAGATTTTTAGAAATGATGGGACCCGGAGGGCCTCCGGTGCACGCATAAAAGGCATCCACCTTCTCCTTCTTGATGACGGGTTTGATCTTGGTCAGTTGAGGAGTCATGTCGATGTCTACGGGTTTATGAGTCTCCGGAGAGATGATCACCTTGATCCCCTTCGCCTCGCCGAAGCGTTTGAAATTCTCGGCTAAACTCTGGGCCAGAGGCCATGCGCCATGGAAGACCAGAACCTTCTTATATTTTCTGGCCAGAGAAAGATCGACCAGTTTCTGAGAGACGATGATATCGCTCTGGGCGATGTTGAATGCCCATTGTTGCTTTAAGTCCCGAACCATGGGATTGGAGGGGCAGATGATGATATTGGCGATCTTCTCCCTTTCGGCGATGGCCCGGGTCGTGGCCTGGAGGTTATCCTCAAAGGGGCCAACGACCAGGAGGATCTCCTTGTCCCGGGTGAATTTGGTCATATTGGCCGCGGCCCTGCCCACATCGAAGCCGTTATCCTCGAAGACCAGCTCAAGAGGGCGTCCATCGATTCCACCCATTTTATTGATTCTCTCCACCTCCAGGACCATGGCATTCTTCAACGTCTTGGTGACCTCTGCCCACGGACCGGTCAGCTCAAGGTTGACCCCGATCTTATAGGGCGACTTGGCTGCATGACCCGGAGAGATCCAGGTTATGAGAATAAAGGCTAAAAAAATGACCCAACCTATTTTCTTCATAGATTATCCTCCTATGTAGAATATTAAATGAATGCCTAAGTTAAGTGTCTAAAATGGATTATTTAACTTTAGTCACTTTAGATCACTTTAGGCATTTTAGTCAATGCATTCATTTGAAATTTTTCTTACAGATACTTCTGTATCAGGATTTCGGCGATCTGGACGGCATTGAGCGCCGCACCCTTACGGATGTTGTCCGAAACGATCCACATATTGATCCCGTTCGGAATGGACTCGTCCTCACGGATCCTTCCCACAAACGTCTCATCCTTTCCAGCGGCATGGATGGCCAGGGGATATTCGGACTTCTTCGGATTATCGACAACGACCACGCCCGGAGCCCTGGAGAGAATCTCCCGGACCTCATTTGCCGTCAGTTTCTTCTCGGTCTCAATGTTGACTGACTCCGAATGGCTATAGAAGACTGGGACCCTGACGGTGGTGGCGGTGACGCGGATGGAGTCGTCTTCCATGATCTTCCTTGTCTCATTGACCATCTTCATCTCCTCTTTGGTGTAACCGTTCTCGAGGAAAACATCGATATGGGGAAGGCAATTAAAGGCGATCTGGTGAGGATAGACCTCTCTCTTGATCTCCTGCTGGTTGTAGATCGCAAGGGTCTGGCTCTCCAACTCTTTGATGGCCCTTTTTCCCGTTCCGGAGACCGACTGATAGGTGGAGACGACAATTCTTTTGATCCGCGCCACATCATGGATGGGTTTCAACGCGACGACCATCTGGATGGTCGAACAGTTCGGGTTGGCGATGATATTCTTTTTATGATATCCGGCCACGGCATGGGCATTGACCTCTGGAACGATAAGGGGAACCTCGGGATCCATCCGGAAGGCGCTTGTGTTGTCAATGACCACACACCCTGCCTTTCCTGCAATGGGCGCGAACTTCTGGCTGACCGCCCCCCCGGGAGAGAAGAGTCCAATATCCATTCCGGCAAACGAGTTCTCATCCATGACCTCAACGGTATACTCCTTTCCTTTAAACTCCAGCTTTGTTCCCGCTCCTCTTGTGGAGGCAAGAAGTTTTAACTGGTTCACCGGAAAATTCCTCTGTTCGAGAGTGGAGATCATCTCATTTCCGACAGCACCCGTGGCACCAGCGACCACCACATTATATTTCTCTTTTTTCATAAAGCCCTCCCACCTCTGCAGAAACAGGGATGTCGCCTTGAACATCCCTGTCCTTTGGATACCCCATTGTATCAGTGTATTATAAATAGGGGAAAAGAGGGGATTTTGTCAAGTCGGAATTTGATAAAAATCTTCTTCTTGTAAGAATTTAATGGAATTGTTAAAATACATTGAAATGGAAACTCAGGAAATATTGGAAATAATTCAAAAAACGGAGTCTCCTTTAAAAAAACAGCTCCTAATGGTTGGACTGTTGACGAGACTTCTGAAGAGAATGAATAGACAGGCTCCGGTCATCATTGGAGGTTGTGCTTTATCCTATTATTCGAGAGAAATTTATTTCACCTCCGATATTGATCTGGCTTATGCAGACCGGGAAGCCCTGGATACCACTCTTAAAAGCATTGGTTTTGAGAAAGAAGGAAGGTATTGGGTGAATGAAGGGTTAAAGGTGGTGATTGAAGCTCCCGCATCCGCTCTTCCAGGAGAGGATTCTCCTCTTGAAGTGGTCGAGCTTGGCGAAGATCTTCAATGCTCCATCATCGGAGTAGAGGACCTTGTGATCGATCGGCTCAATGCCTTCAAACATTGGAAATCAGAAATAGATGGAGAAATGGTTGAACTGCTGATAAGACGATACAGGATTGATCTGGATTGGTCTTACCTTGAAAAGAAGGCTATTCTGCCAGAGAATGATAATCTGTCAGAAATTCTGGAATTGAAGAAAAAGGTTGGGTTATGAAGCTGAGAATAAAAAAGTATGAAGAAGGATCCCCTGTCGAGTTTCTCCTGTTAAGAGAGCAGTTAGGGATGGGGAGATATCGAAAGCGTTCAAAAAGAGACGAAGAAAAGAGGAAGATACTCCTGGAGCTTGGGTTGAAAAGGATAGAGGAAAAAGAGAAGGACGACTTCCTGCCGGTGGGCTATCGAAGAAGAAAAGTTAAGATTGTTTCTTCTGGTTAACACCGTTGTTAACAACCTAATCAAAATAACGATTAAAAGAATAAACAGGTCTTGAGATTTAGGGAGACAATTATCTTAGTATTATTGCCACTAATTCTACTTAAGACCTATTGCTCTTGTGGAACCCGTTCATCTGTGGGGACCCTTACGTGACATAACATAGAGTCTACTCTATTCAAGTGAAACCTTTATTTTTTTGATCCCTGTAACCATATCACGGTCAGAAAGATATATTTCGGCCTTATCAACGAGTTCATCCTCTGTAATCTCACTGTTCAAGAATTTTGTTAACTGGTCCGATGTTACTACAAAACAAACAACCTCGGCTCTAAGATTTAAGGCTTCTCCACGCTTCGAGAAATCCTCGCTGCCGTAAACAACACTCATTCCAACATGCTTTATATCGCTGAAGAAAAGAGCTTTCAAATCCGCGCTTCTAGAAAGAGAGCCATAGGCACGTTTGAGAGACGGGACAATCCTTGACTGAATAATCTTGCTGGCACGGGATCGGGGGGTTGTTCTTAATGTATTGTAGGTAGTCTTAGATCCAACACCTGTTATAACAAGTGCAATAGAGCCATTCTTGTTAGCAAAACTTATTGGGATTTCCGGATGGATATAGAAGAATCTTCCAAGCTCATCACCTATGAGTTCAAGATTGCGGAAAACTAAATTCAGACTACCTTGATGTTTTTGCATTAATTGACGTTCGGCATTTTTCACTCCGCCCCGTCTTTGCAGCCATTCCTCGATATCTGAAATTATCTTTGATGGAGGCTTCGGCGTATCTTTTTCCTCACCATATTTGTAACCAAGACTCCACAGGGTACGAAGGAACCATTGGTTATCAAGTACTTCAACGAGGGATTCAAGTTGTGATATTCTTATTTCTTGATCTTCTTTTGTTTGAGCGGTTGCTATTGATGAATACATAAGCGACGAAAGTAGCAAAAAGATTATAAGTACCCAACCTTGCCTCTTGTTTTTAAATTTATGATCAAAATCCAGCATAAAACACCTCCTTCGCAAAAAACCTCCCTGATGATACCATTTGCTTTCTTGCAACCGTGATCTTGGCCATTACTTTTATTTATGATTACCCAAACCCAATGCTATTAGATCCCTATCAGGTTTCTCAATAATCCAACCGCTTTTTTGTTGTAGTTATTATCTTCGGAGGTTCTGGAGGCTCAAATGAGCTGTCGAAATAATTATTCTTGCAAGAATAACATGACCATGCGCCTTTTCCCAGCTTCTGAAGCCTGATCAGGCGTTTTTCTTTATCATAGCACACTTGACAAAAAGGCCCATCCTTCGCATCATCAGGCTTTACCCAATAATAAGGAGATTCCCAAATTAAGTTGTTGCTAATCGATAGAATACTCTCTAAATCTGTGATCCGCTTTCGGAGGTTATGATTTTCCTCTTGGAGTTGAATACCTATTTCCCTCAACTCCATTATCTTTTCTTGCGCTTCGAGAGTTGCCCCCTTCTTAATTAACTCAAAAATTTCTTTGGCGGACGGCAATGATATAAAAGTCATCGAATCTTCCTTTCCGTGGGATGATTGATTTTCGCTCAGAATTTAGCAAATTTTTCAACAAAGACAATAAGATTCATGAGGGGCAAAGCCAGCGAATGTGAGAGCCGTTTTGCCCCTTATTTATAATTTTACGAGTGTCACCATGGTGTCTAACTGGACTAACTCTTCCTTTCACCCTTTTGTTTGTTGTATTCCTAGAGAGGACAGTAGTTCACATTCCATTTCAGTTACAAGTGAATCAAGTTCTTTGGTTGAGTTTGGTCTATTAAATCTGCGGCTCGGATCATCACGAGCATGGTCCAATTCAATGTAAAAGGAAGATAATTCCTCTCCAAATTGCTTCCCGAAAGTATTGATGAAGGTGCCTTTAAGATCGTTAAGAAGTTTATCGTCCCCTACGGCATTAGTAATTATGCGATTAGCCATCTGTTTCAGTGATTTGTCAGTAGTGCAGAATATCCAAAACTTATTTTGCTGCTTTTGGGCCAGGAATTTCTTACCCCAGTAGTTCAATATAGCTATGTCCCAAGTGGCATTTTTCAACCCTTTCTTTACCTTTTGCTTATCGCCTGACCTGAGGTTTTTGACCATATTTTTCACGCGATTGTTGGAGAAATAAATAATGGCGAAATCTGTTGCCGCTGCTCCCAAAAAGTAATCTTTCCACATCCAATAGATATAATTTCTTATTTTTTGGAAAGGTGAAATTTTACTTAATTCTAGAAGTGCCAATTTTAGTACGAAACCATAATGCAATCTCCAGTTATAAAAGTCTTCAGTGATCTTTAAGGGATTATCACTAATTGGAGGAATATATTCGCTTTTCATTTCTTCGGTTCGTCCAAGTGCGAGATCCGCATAGATCTGAGGGGCAACTTTGTGAGCAGATTCAAACAAAGATAGTTCTTCATTTGCTTGAGTATAATCGGTTGCCTCAGTTGAGTCAGCGAATTCATAGAGCGCAATAGTCGGATCTAACATTGTGTCTGAAGCTAGCAGGAAACACATTAGTGCGGATGCCAGGATTCGGGAATTAACCCCTCCGGTTTTGTCCCGAATAATGGGAGTACCTCTGATTATGGAAATTACATCGGTCATGATGTTTCGATCTAATAAAGCGTAAAACTTGGTATCGTAACGTCGTATCTGCTCTTGATAAGAAAGAGTAGAGTATTGGTCAAAATCGTCTTTACCAACACCCGTTCTAATTATATCTGCCCTACGCAAAATTTGTTCGACAGAAAATAGATCATAGAGATTAACTGGCAGCATAAGAAAATAGAGATTTCCCATTGGGATTACTATCCGCTCCTGAGGTTAGATTTTCAATCAAGTGATATTTTTCAAGTTCCTAAAGCTTGTTGAATCATCTGGGCCAGTTTTGTGGCATCAACCAACTCTATTGGATGTTGCGATGCCATTTTCTCAGCTTCCAAACTAAATGTGCTGGTAGTAACGAAGAATCCGTGGGAAACTTGTGCATGCTGCATGGCGCCAAGAAAACTCTGTATGGCAGGGGAACCGATTATTCCCTTATAGCGTTTGCACTGGACAGCATACCTCTTTCCATTCTTCTCCATTAGGATATCTATTCCCTTGTCGTTCATTTGTGGAGTCAAGGTGGTCTTCTCATACCCTAATAGTTTAAAGAGCTCTGTTAGATATTCTTCGAATTCTCTTGGATTTAATTCAGATAAACTATCAACTTTCTTATTTAGGTCAATAGATTTTCGTTCTTTCTCCCGGATTGCCTCCAATTTCGTGTTGTAGTCAACAATGATTTCATTGTAGCGGCGTAGAACCAAGTCCTGCCTGTTCTTGGAAAGGGTGCGAATCTTTTGTTCTATCCTGTGGAATTCGTTTTGGATGCTGTTTTCGATTCTATGGATTTCTTTCGGAATTAAAACGTTATTTAGTCGCGAATAAATCAAAGAGTCCAAACTATCTAAGCTTTCCCTGAGTTGGTGCAGCTGCAAGTCACTATGACTGGATTCCAGAGCGAGAGTCTGCTGTTTAGATTCAAACAACTTAGCAGCTTCCTCATTTAATGCATTGATTTCAAATGAGTAGATTTCACCAAACCTTATAGCATATAACAACTTGGCGATGTCTTTTTCTTTCTCCAACTCCGGAAAGACTAGCATAAAATTGACTTGCGTCCCCGGGCTGACACTCCAATTGCCACAACGTCCATTAATCGAGGAGGTCGAAGGTTATAACACATGTTTTGTGCGCGATATGCAAATCCATCGGTATCGATAAGTTCCCAGGCCCCTGACTCAATGGGCCATCCTGCACCAGAAGAATTCCTTATATTCAAAATGACGGTACATGCAGAAAACTTGGATTTTGTAGGATTTAGCCCCACCTCTCGCTTGAGATTGCAATTATCGGCAGACCAGCAATCTTCAGGACAATTGAATTGTTTGTTTCTCTGTAAGTCCAAAATTGTAAGTTCGATGCCACCAAATGAGATTGTTTTCATTCGACCGCCCTGTGGGAGAGAAAACTCAAGACAAACAACGATGGTTAATGTGTGGTTAAATATTTTCGATGAGAGACTACATCATTTCCTGCAAGATGTCAATGAAATGTTGGACATGTGGAACATGCAAAACAGGAAATTTTGGAAATGAAAGAATGAAAGAACTTTGTTTAAGAACTTTAATAAATTTGGAAAAGGAGTTCTGAGTGTAAATTGATTTTTTGGGTAACAATTCTGCCTACCGGGAGGATGCGCGAGTTTTTCCTGGTAAATACTTCTTTCCCTTTGCCCCTTTTTTCTTAAGATGCCGGATCAATCCCCCATCTTTGATCAATTCCTACATAAAGGGTGGGATGGGGTTGCGAAGAATTATTTCCGCTGGGTGAGGTCGAAGATCTCGCCCGTGCTCAGATCGACTCGAACCCGATCCCCGTCCTTATTTCTTATCGGCCAACAAGATATCCAGAAGAACAAGAAGTGGGCGGGGTATGATGAGCACAGCTTCTGGATAGTTTTGCTAAGCCTATGACTCAAGAATACGGGCGCGGTTATTCTGTCCGCAACCTTAATGACATGCGCCGCTTTTAGGAAGATTTCCAAATTCGGCAGGCACTGCCTGCAAAATTTTCTTAGACCAAGATTTGTCAGCCACTGGCTGGTAAATCTACTGATGCCCCAATTCTACAGGCAGTGTCTGTAGAATTACCTGATCAATCTTCACGAAGCCAAATTGATCAGACGCCGTCTGGCGAATTTCCACCGCATCGGATTCTCCAGACACTGTCTGGAGAATCTTCAGAAGAGAAATCAGAAAAGACGCGCCTCCCCCTCCACCGGTAATGCCTGGCCGGATAATGACCAATACCGTGATCTTAAGTCCTGCCGAAGTCCAAACCTTGGGGGAAGAAATCGCCCAGTTGACCAAAGCACTGGCTGGATGTGATCCTCAGGTTGAGGCGAGAATCAGCATTAAATCAAAAACGGGAAAGGAGCTTAGCAAGGCAAACCAAATACTGGAAAAGATAAAACAGAAATGGAGGTTTTAGGAGAGATAAAAGTTCTGATTAGTTGAAAAAAGATTTTGAGTAGGGAAGAGCGCTTTTTCAGAATCCTAATTTATCTCTTCCCCTTTGCCCCTTTTTTACGAAGGTGGGGAATCAGGCCACCGTCTTTGAGCAGTTCCTGCATGAAAGGGGGGATGGGGGTTGCGGAGAATTTTTTCCGCTGTGTGAGGTCAACGATCTCGCCCGTGCTCAGATCGACTTGAACCCGGTCTCCGTCCTTTATCGAATCACAAGCCTCCGGAGATTCAAGAAGGGGGAGGCCCAGGTTGAAGCTATTACGGAAAAAGATCCGGGCAAAACTTTTGGCGATGATACAGGAGATGCCTGCGGCCTTCAGGGCAATAGGGGCATGCTCACGGGAGGAGCCGCATCCGAAGTTCTTTTCTGCCAACAGTATATCCCCTTTCTTCACTTCCGTTGAAAATTCAGGCCTCTCATCCTCCATCGCATGCCTGGCCAGTTCCTTTGGGTCGGACTGGTTGAGGTAACGGGCAGGGATGATGGCATCGGTATCGACATCCGCCCCGAATTTCCAGACTTTTCCTTCGATTTTCATTGTCTCATCTCATTATTGTCTCATCTCATTAAGGGTATTAGATTTTTTCTTATAGCCGACTTCGAATTTTAGAAAGTGTCTAAAGTTAGAAGTGCCTAAGATGCCTAAAATTAACTTTAGTTCACTTTAGGCAATTTAGGTCACTTTAGTCACTTTATTTTATGACTTCTTCCGGATGGCAGATTCTTCCCCTGATGGCGCTGGCGGCCGCAACCGCAGGACCACTGAGATAGACTTCGCTTCCGACATGGCCCATCCTTCCACGGAAGTTGCGATTGGTCGTGGCCAGCGCTTTTTCCCCTTCGGCGAGCACACCCATATGGCCTCCGAGACAGGGACCACAGGTAGGGGTGCTGACCGCCCCACCGGCTGAAATAAATATTTCGATAAGGCCTTCTTTCAAAGCCTGCCGATAGATCTCCTGAGTGGCCGGGATGATGATGAGCCTCAAGGAAGAAACGACCTTTCTCCCCTTCAGAATCCTTCCTGCGACTCTTAAGTCATCGAGGTGGCCATTGGTGCAGGAGCCGATGACAACCTGATCGATCCCTATCTTTCCGACATCCCTCACATCCTTCACATTGGAGGGGATGTGGGGAAGGGCCACCTGCGGGTGAAGCCTTGAGACATCGTATTGCCTCACATCCGCATAGTGTGCGTCTCGATCACTCCGATAGATCTTATAGGGCCTCTTTGTTCTGGATTTGATAAATTTAAGGGTGATCTCATCGGGTTCGATAATCCCGTTCTTTCCCCCGGCTTCGATCGCCATATTAACCATGGTGAATCTGCCTGACATGGGAAGTTTTTGAATGGCGTCTCCGCAGAACTCCATGGCCTGGTAGCGGGCGCCATCCACTCCAATGTCGCCAATGGTTGCAAGGATGAGGTCCTTTCCCGAGACCCAGGGGTTTAATTTTCCATGATAGATGATTTTGAGGCTCTCAGGGATTTTGAGCCAGAGCCTTCCGGTTGCCATGGCGGCTCCGAGGTCCGTGCTTCCCACACCGGTTGAGAATGCGCCCATACCTCCATAGGTGCAGGTATGGCTGTCCGCACCGATCACGACCTCTCCCGGAAGGACAAGACCCTTCTCGGGAAGAAAGACATGCTCAATCCCGCACTGCCCGACCTCGAAAAAATGGGTGAGGCGCTGGGCCTTTGCAAACTCCCTGAGAATTTTGCATTGCTCGGCAGAGGGAATGTCCTTGGCAGGGGTGAAGTGATCCGGGACGAGGACGACCCGATTTCTGTTAAAGACCCCCTTTACACCGATCTCCTTAAAAGCCTGGATGGCGAGGGGCGCCGTGATGTCATTGGCGAGGGCAAGGTCGATCCGCACATCGATCAGTTCGCCAGGAGAAACTTTCTTCTTTCCGGAGTGGGCGGCAAGGATTTTTTCCGTGATGGTCATTGGAGCATTCTTTTTCATATCCTACCTGCTTTTGGAAAAAGAATGAAGGTTGAGGATGAGGTTAAGGTTAAGAAATATTAAGGCTTTGCCTTCAACCTAAACCTTAACCTTAACCTTAGCCTTTCAGTAACGTTTACATTCCCACCAGTTTCTGTTTTTTAAATTCTATCTTGTTGAGGGCATTGATGTAGGCCTTGGCGCTGGCCACAATCACATCGGTATCCGCTCCCTGGCCGATCACGGTCTGGCCTTTCTCCTCCAGCCTGACCGTAACCTCGCCCTGAGCCTCTGTGCCACTGGTAATGGCATTGATGGCAAATTGCAGGAGTTTCGACCTGGTGCGGGTGATCTTCTTGATCGTCTTAAAGGTGGCATCGACCGGTCCATCCCCAAAGCCAGCCTCCTGGACAAGCTGACCGTCCACTTCCATCTGGACCGTGGCAGTCGGCACAGTTACGTTTCCGGCGATGACATTGAGATAGACCAGTTTAAAGCGGTGGGGCATTCGCAGAATTTCCTCCACAACGATGGACTCAATGTCTTCATCAAAGATATCGCGCTTTTTATCCGCCAGATGTTTGAACCGGGTAAAGGCACGCTCGAAGTCTTCTTCAGAAAGGCGATATCCCAGCTCCTTCAACCTCTCCTTGAAGGCATGTCGTCCGGAGAGTTTCCCCAGGACGAGAGAGGTTTTCAATATTCCCACTGATTCCGGCGTCATAATTTCGTAGGTCCGTTTCTCTTTGAGGATGCCGTCCTGATGAATTCCGGATTCATGGGCAAAGGCATTTGCCCCGACCACCGCCTTGTTGGGCTGAATCACCATGCCGGTAATCTTCGAGACCAGACGGCTGGTGGCATAAATGTGTTTGGGACTGACCTTCGTATGAAAACCGAGCAGATCCTTCCTTGTGCGGAGGGCCATGACCATCTCTTCGAGGGAGGTATTCCCCGCCCTTTCACCGATTCCATTGATTGTGCACTCCACCTGCCTGGCGCCATTCTGGATAGCGGCAAGGGAGTTTGCAACGGCGAGGCCGAGATCGTTGTGGCAGTGCACACTCAGGGTTACCTTCTCAACTCCCTTCAACCTCTGCCGCAGGGTTCGGATGAGTTCTCCAAACTCGGAGGGGATGGCATAGCCTACCGTGTCGGGGATGTTGATGGTGGTGGCCCCTGCCCGAATGGCCGCTTCACATACGGCAGAGAGAAATTCGACATCGCTCCGGGTTGCATCCATGGCCGAAAATTCGACATTGGATGTATAACGCTTTGCTCTTGCAACAGACTGACCGGCAATCCGTATCACTTCCTGCTTCGATATCTTCAACTGATGTTTGAGATGGATATCCGAAGTCGAGATGAAGGTGTGGAGCCGGGGGAATTTTGCTCCCTTGATTGCCTCCCAGGCCCGATCAATATCCTTTGGGTTGGTTCTGGCCAGAGCGGCCACCTGAGATCGCTTTATCTTTTTTGCGATCCCTTTGACCGCCTCAAAGTCTCCTGCTGAGGAGATGGGAAAGCCTGCCTCAATGATGTCCACATTCAGTTTTTCGAGTTGTTCGGCGATCCTCACCTTTTCAGCCACATTCATCGTGGCGCCCGGAGACTGTTCTCCGTCGCGAAGAGTGGTGTCAAAGATCTTTACCAGTTCACTCATTCTTAACTCTCCTTTTAACCCCCCAGCCCCCCTTTTAGCAAACTGATCCTTACCCATAAGTGGGGGCGCTGGACACAAGGGTTAAGTT
>DYHU01000699.1 GCA_020724025.1 Syntrophorhabdus sp.
TGGGCCGCCTTCTTAATCTTCTTGATTCGGGTATCCATCTTTTTCAATTTCATTCGGTTCATTTTCCCCTCTCCAGTCAAATCATTTAAACTCCAATCACCAAATTTCAATCCCGCTAAGGCGGGACCAAATAAATTTTACATGATCATTGTATCACCCGCGGACTATGAAAATTACCTCGTGTCATCCTCCCCCTTGACGGGGGAGGATTAAGGTGGGGGTGGACATTCTATGCCCCCCTCACCCTCGCCCTCTCCCGCCAGGGGAGAGGGGAATTATGGGGGTATTTTCCATGTAATTCCAATATTCAATGACCAAATGACCGAAACCAGTTCTTGTTTGGAATTATGAGTTTTGGTTATTGGAATTTGTTTGGTGCTTGGCCTGCCTGCGCGAAGCCCCGCCCTGCGGGACGAAGGCAGGTGTTTGGAATTTGGTGATTCTGATTATCCATGTTTTCTCAAATCCTTAAATCGCTTCGCCTTGACCTCGTAACGGGGCAAAGAGTTAAGGGGATGCACCTCGATGTTGTAACCCAGGTTCGTCTTTAGCCGAAGTTGATCTTTTAACTGGGTGAGGATCGCTTCGCGATTCCCCTCTGCATCCGGCAACATTTCGATCTTTAAGGTGATGTCGTCGAGATCACCCTTCTTCGTGACCAGGACCTCGAATTCGTTGCTCAGGCCACTGATGGAACGGACTACCTCCTCAATGGCAGAGGGGGCGATGAGGACACCTTTGATTTTGGTGATGTCATCAGACCTTCCGACGACCCCACCCTTAATGATGCGGAATGTCCTCCCGCAGGGGCAGGGGGCCTTCGCCCACTCCGCCACATCCTTGGAATCGAAACGGATGCAGGGCTGAGCGATGCGATCCAGGGCGGTGATGATGATCTTTCCTTTCCGCCCCGGTTCTTCGATGATCTCCCCGGTTTCAATATCTTCCAGCTGGGTGAGAAAGAGGGCTTCATTGATATGGAGGCCGCCCGGCTGGGCCGTGCATTCGAAACCCCATGCGCCGATCTCCGTGGCTCCCACATGATCGTAGACCTTTGCCCCCCAGGCCTCCTCCATCCTCT
>DYHU01000700.1 GCA_020724025.1 Syntrophorhabdus sp.
CACCATCCTCCGGAGCCTGTCCCTGTCTTTTGAAATCAGCGGCCGAATCTTCATCTTTTAATCTAACGTCCTCTCTCCACCACTTTGACCAGACTGTTTGCCTGGATCATCTGGCCAGGGTTTCCCCCGTTGAGCAGAATCGCCTCCTTCATCTTCTCACCTTGAACACCCGATGAGCGAAGGATATTTTCAAGGGTATCTGGAGTTCTTGTCGCCCGGATTCTTATCCGGTCAGGTCTCACATCAATCTTTCTTGGATCGGTCAGTTCCTTAAATTGGGTCATGGTGTTTTCAAAGAACCCCCCATAATTCTGGAATCGCTCGAGGGCGGTCAGACCATGAAACACATAAATCCGCCTGCTCTTCTCAATGAAGTAGGACATCACCCGCAATGTCCCTCTCTGAGTCTGAATGTCGGAGATAAGCTTATGGGATAAAAGACCGCCCACCAGGGCCGATTCAGACCTCACGACAAGGGCGCCAGTTCTGGAAAGAAATCGCTGTGCTGCCTCCCGAGAGGAAGGGTCGTTTGTCAGAAAGAATAGAATGATGGCATCCTCTTTTTCACTGACCATCTGAACCTGCTGGGGCCGGTTATTGACTTTCCACCTCAAAGGAACAGGGAATTGAAAACGAAGGACAGGATGATAGAAAAAATCATTTTCTACATATCCCTGAAGAGGATCATCTCCATAAATAAGACCATCGATCTCTCTTAAATAATTTTCCCGTTTGACAATCGGCTCTTTCAAATTCAACCTCTTCTGCCACTCCTTTACCCTCTGCCTTACGGCCTGAACACGATCTTCCGGACTGGGATGTGTGGAAAACCAGCCTGGCAGTCCGCTCCGGTCCGAACCGGGGTTGATCTTCTCGAGGGTCTCAAAGAAATGGGCCAGGGCAGTGGCATCGTATCCTGCTTTGCTCGAATACTCCACCCCCAGGTCATCCGCTTCCCTCTCATTATCCCTGCTGAACCTCAGAAGGAGCATCCCCACGCCTAACTGGGCCACGCTCATCACAACAGGCGAATCCGTAAAGATCGACCCTACCCCCAATCCCAGCTGGGCCAGCTGTGCC
>DYHU01000701.1 GCA_020724025.1 Syntrophorhabdus sp.
AGTTGATCAAGGAATTCCTCGAAAGATACGGCATGGGAAAGGATTGGGCGGAGTTTCTATAAACTCTTTGAGTCAATCCCTCTTCACTCCTTCCTACCTGCTGGGGCTGGCAGAGAGATTAGAGGTCCTTGACTGCATCCATAATCCGGTCGAAATCGGATTCTGCGATATGGACGATGAACATCGCCTCCGAATTATCCTCCATGGCTGAGCCATAGATATAATCGATATTTACCCCAGCTTCGCCAAATCGCTTTGCAACCCTTCCAAGCATTCCAGGCTGATGGGCGAGTTTAAATACCAGAACCTGATCCGTGTGCACGAGGTGGCTTGCTCCGAGCAAGGCCTTCTCTGCCTCAGCAGGTCTATCCACTAAGATCCGGATCAAAGAATAGTCTGAAGAATCTTTCAAGATGCTCCGGTAACTCTCGGCCAGGCCGACCCTTCTGCCCGTTTTTTCCCTCATATTGAAGAGTTCTTTGACCGAATCTTTTGCATTCTGGATGCTCATCGCCAGGATGTTAATATTTTCAGCCTTCAATACATCGCACATCTTCGAAAGCTCTCCGGGAGCGTTTGTCAGGATCACTGAAAGTTGCGTCTTCTTCTCCATTTTCTCTTCTCCTTTCGCCTTTGAAGGGAAAAAGTAACAAATAGCTCTGGAAAGGTCAAGCGTCACAAAAAAAACACTTTTTCGCCATATCCTTGTGACAAAGAAGGGTTAATTTGAGAGCATTCCAATGAGAAGGAGGTGAATCGGGGATTTGAAAATGTAACGTGCCTGTAACACGAATGTAACATAACTAAAATATTCTTTTAGAAAGGAGAAAGTCATGCATGTTCATAACTGGAATGGATTTGGAAAAGTTAATCGTTTTGCCGTAATTGTTGCAACGTTCATATTCTTCACGATAGTCACAGGCATCACAAATCCTGTGTGGTCTCAAGGAAAGATCATCAAAATTGACGGATCGAGTACGGTTTACCCCATTACCGAGGCGGTGGCGGAGGAATTCCAGAAGATGAAAAAAGGTGCCGTAAAGGTGGCGGTGGGCATCTCAGGAACGGGCGGAGGCTT
>DYHU01000191.1 GCA_020724025.1 Syntrophorhabdus sp.
AATTGACGATCTCAAGGAATTCAACGCCACCGAATTCGTCCAGGCCTTATTTTGAAGGATCATCAAAGTGACCTTTTTCTCCGAGAAATACATTCAAGCCCAATGGCGAAGCCTTAACATAATTCGGCTCGATTGCATCCAAAAATCGCTCTTCACCGCGCCAGAAGGGAAAATTCCCGAGCCTTTTAGGTAAAGCTGCAGGTACCTGCGGAATCAGAACTTCCCCAAATAAATCATCGGATACGCTACCACCCGACCAAAATTTAGACACATCTGAAGTCAGAGGCTCAGAAAAAAGGACCTCCTTTCCCTCATGGGAGAGACGAGGTTTATGTTTAGCTCTCCTAATGGTTGTTTTATCGCCGGTCTGGTCCAGAAGCCCACCCAACTCCTCCCTACTCATCCCGCGCAGTTTGAAGATCAGGAATGGATCGCGGTCGAACCCTTCGCCCAGAAGGTAGTAAACTGCCGCAATATGCTTGCAGGGATTTGACCAATCAGGGCAGGAGCAGTCCGTCTTCAGGTCTTTCAGCCTTTCAGGGAAGAGTGATAGCCCCACGCCTTTAAACGCCTTTTCTATATCCTCGGGCATCTGCCCAGCCAGGAGTTTTGCCAAAAAGATGGCCTGATGAGATAACGATTCGGCCAGCTTTCGCCAATCAGCCGCTGACAGAGTCTTGATATGGATCTTGATATCATAGGGTTTGGACCGGGACCCCTGAACTTTTGCCTTAACTTCCCCCTTTTCGATCTCGATGGAGAGAACCTGGCCCCTTCGGGCATAGGAACGGCCCCTGCCCAATCTCGCTCCGATATTAAAGCTCTCCAGCACGGCAATCCAACGTCTGGCCCACCAGCTCTCAACGAATGTGCCTCGCTTGGACTGCGACTTAATCCCTCCCTTAACGGAACGTGGAATGGAAGGTTTGAAATAATCGTAGTATCCCCATCGGCTCATACTATTCTCCTACCGCTTCCCTTCTCAGGGCGAAGAGGTCTTTCAGCTCCGCGGTCGAAAGCTCGGTCAACCAACTCTCACCTGTTCCAATCACTCCCTCGGCGATCTCTTTTTTCCGCTCGATCATCTCATCGATTTTTTCCTCCAGCGTGCCTGCACAAAGAAATTTGTGAACCTGGACGTTCTTCGTCTGACCAATCCGAAACGCACGATCGGTCGCCTGGTTCTCCACTGCTGGATTCCACCAACGGTCAAAGTGAACGACTCGGCTGGCTCGTGTCAGGTTCAAGCCAGTGCCACCCGCCTTGAGCGAGAGGATAAAGATATGAGGACCGTCCTCATCGCTCTGGAAGCGCTCAATCATGCGATCTCTTTTTTTTCTCGGAACCGCGCCATACAGAAAGAGCGCCTCCCGTCCGAACGTCTCCTGCAGGTGTCGCCGGAGGATCTCGCCCATCTCAGCAAACTGTGAAAAGACCAATGCCCGATCTCCCACCTCTACCATTTCTTCTATCATTTCGGTCAAACGAGTCAGCTTCCCTGATCGTCCAGGGATGGGGGAATGGTCGCCCAGGAACTGCGCTGGATGGTTGCAAATCTGTTTGAGCTTCGATAGGGTGGCCAGGACCACGCCTTTTCGCTGGATCCCCTCAGTGGAATCAATGGTTTCAATGGTCTCTTTCACAACGGCTTCATAGAGAGATGCCTGCTCCTTGGTCAGTGTGCAAAAGACCTTCATCTCCATCTTTTCGGGAAGATCGGCAATGACGGCCTTGTCGGTTTTGAGCCGCCGCAGGATGAAAGGTCCGGTCAGGCGTTTCAACTGCTCCACGGCTTCCGGGTCGCGGCCTGCCTGGATGGGAACAAAGAATCTCTTTTTGAACTCGGTCTGTGTGCCAAGGAAGTTAGGGTTAAGGAACTCCATAATCGACCAGAGATCGCCGACATTATTCTCCACAGGCGTACCGGTGAGGGCGATGCGATAGTCTCCCTTAAAAGCCCGCGCAGCTTTCGACTGTTTTGTCTCTGGGTTCTTGATGTTCTGAGCCTCGTCGAGCACCACGCCAGCCCAGGGAACCTCCTTTAGGGTCTCAAAATCTCTGTGCACCAGTGCATAGCTGGAGATGACGATGGCCTGCTTCAGAGCACTTTTCTTAAATTCTTTGCCTTTCGTCCTCGCAATGCCGTGGTGCACCATGACAGGGAGTTCAGGCGTGAATCGGGAAGCTTCCTTCTGCCAGTTACTAACAACGGATGTGGGACAGACCAGAAGCACCGGCCGTTTTACGTCCAACTGCCAGTCCCTTTGAATGAGGGCCAGGGCTTGGATCGTTTTGCCCAGCCCCATATCGTCCGCAAGACATGCGCCCAAGCCCCACTGCCTGAGGAAACTCAGCCAGGAATAGCCACGCGCCTGGTAGGGCCTCAGTGTCCCCTGGAAACCCTGCGGAGCTGGAAGTTCTTCGAACGTGTGACGGCCTTCGAGCTGTGTTAAGAGGTCGGCGATCCAACCCGTTGCTGTGATTCCCTCGAAGGTAACATTGCCCGGCATCTTTTGGGCGCCCACGGCCATCCGGATTATTTCACTGGCGGTGGCCTGGCCTTCGGCCTTCTTCTTCCAGAATTCGAGCGCCGCCTTGATCTCTTCAGCATTTATCTGTACCCACTGGCCACGTATCTTAATCAAGGGGGCTTTAAGCCTTGCCAGGGCCTGGAGTTCCTCGAAAGAAAGCTTCTCCTTGCCAAGAGCCAATTCCCAATCGAATTGAACTAATTGATCGAGCGAAAGTCCGCTGCCCCCCTGCATCTTTGGGGCCTTCACATTAGCCCGGGCAGTCAGGTGAAGCTTTGTCCCTTTGTGCGTCCACCACGCGGGCAGCATCACGCCAAAGCCTGCCAACTCTAAGGCCAATGCCTTTTCAGTGAGAAATTCATAAGCGCCGATGGCGTCGAGTTGGTAACCTCCCGGCGTAGACGTCTTCAAGCTGGCCTCGATGCGGGGGCAGATCCCCAGGGCCTGGCCCAGGGACAATAATAGATGCTCGCGTGCGTTGAACCTGCCGATTGAAGAAAAGAGGCTCTTTAGCGCCGCCTGACCTTTTGTGCTCCATACATTTTCTGCCGTTATAAGCAAACTTGGATCATGAGTGGCCTGAATTAAGTAGTGAACATACCACAGACTATTTGGTCCCTGTGCAGAGATACCATCTTTCGTCCAAGCTTTGTCCCCATTTCTATCATCTTTGGGTTCCTCAAGGCGAAAACAGAGCCGGAACGGAGCTAACATTGAGACGGATATCGGGCGTTGCCACTCTTGGACTTGAGCGGCAAACTGGGCTAATTCCGCTGAGGCGCCTTCCATAACACCACCGGGCGAGCGCAGTTCATAAAGCCACTGATCGTGAAGGCTGTCAAAGGCGTGCGGTTTCTTTTCGCGTTGGCGTTCCGGTGGAGTGGTGGGTTTTAAACCAGCTTCTACCGGACTCATTGAGGAACGGACGAGATGATCGACGGTCTCATCGATGAAAAAAGAGAGCACGGAAATTGAAGATGGAGATGGAGGCTCAGTGAGAGAAACATCACGTTGGTCCTCTGTACGAGCCAGTGCCCGCAAGACCGCCGGCATGGCCTTAGCGAACTTCGAGAGACGTTCGGAATCAGGTCCGGAAAAGATCGCTCTCCATCGGGCCAAATAGATTCCATTGTCTTCGTTCACTCCGGGAAGAAACTTCTGCTTTGCCACAAGCGCTCCTGCGAAGCGCAAGGCTATTGTCCAGAAAGCAAGGTCTTTGCCGACGATGACACCCGGCGCCAGCGTCTGTTTGCCCACGCAGGCGCAGAGGAATTCCACCACTTGTTTCGTAGAAAGGCGAAGGACTGTGACGATCCAGGGAGCCAGGATGGCTTCTTCATCGTCTTCAGGTGCTTCAGCGATCAATGGGCTGGAGGGAATCGGTTTGTTGTCCACCGTAGGCAGCCAGGCAATCATCGCCTCAGTGAACCGCTTGCTCACTTTGAGGCTGAGTTCCGCCTCTTTGAGGGCAGCGGACAATCTCTCCGCTCCTGCATCGTAGGGAAGTGGTTTCGAAAAAGAGGAGGTGGCCCCAGGGACATCCTTTCGGCGCGCCTTTTTGTCGAAAGGAGCTTTCTGTTCTACAGGAATCTCCCCCCATAGAAAAAATTGTCCCTCAAGAACCCCTGCATGCAATACAATCATGATAAAATAGACTCCTGTTGATCTGGAAAGTTAGGTGACGGTCTCTTTAGGAGTGAGATTTTACAGCGTATAGACAATATCGATAATTTCAATGTCGAGTAAAGTTCTCCAACATACCCTACGAAAATGCCCACACAGCATCGATTTTTCTTCGTCATCCCAGTTTTCATTTATTCAGCAATTGTCATAGCCTAAAAACTTTAACCCCTTTTTTCTTGAACCCTTCAAGATGAGAATCGGTTGTGTAAATCGTCCCCGCATTAAGCATTAAAAATCCTGCAAGAATTAATGCATCAACAGCAGGTATCTTCAGACCGTGTGAAAACTTGGCGCCCATGAGCAGAATCCCTTTTTCATCAAGCCAAACCACCTTACATATTGAAAGTATGGCCTCAATGAGTATGTCCGTTGTTTCCGCGTCTATTATCCCTCTCAGGGACAATCGACTGAGCTCAAAAATGGAAAGACAAGAAACACACGACTCCTCCCCCTCGATAATTCCTCGCCATATCTGGACAGCATCTTTGTTATTTTCCAGAAATCTAATGAAAAAGCCTGTATCAAGGCCTATCATGCTCCTCCCTGCCTTCTTCTAAGTGTCTTAAAGCATCACCCGATATCCTTGCCTTTCCGGCAAGGTCCAATACCTTTAACCCAAGTTCCCTCCTCCTCTTCTCTCTGAGGTAGTATTTAACAGCTTCCGCAATAAACGACGAGACCGATTTCTCCTCTTTTTCGGCGGTTCTCTTTATCTCGTTGCTCACACTTTCCGGGATATGAACTGTAACTCTCATCGTAGCCTCCATATTTGCATAATGCACATAAACCGTCAACTTAATAATATGGCATAATCAATGTTAAGGCAACTGCAAGGGTAAAGAATCAATAACATAGTGTCATCTGTAGGGGAGCGCTGCCTGCCGAAACGCCGGCCCAAGCTTTACAGAAATGCCCGCGATGTGGTTGAAACCTCGTAACCAGAAAGGCTATTGGTGCATAGGATAAAGGGCGGTGCGGACAACAGCCTCATAGATAGCCTTAGCCAGCCTGCGTAGGTTGCTTGTCTGATTGAAATAGGTGATTAAAACCATAACCTTTCTGATACTGAGTGGCTGATCCATCCCTTTGGATCTTCCTATTTAACCTTGTTTAACAGTAATGTCCAAGACCTTGACAGGTGTATCAAAGGTTTTCCATCCATGTGAGACTCCCGATGGAATGAAATAGGCCTCCATAGCCTTAAGAACCCGGCGTTCGTCACCGATAAACATCTCTATCCTCCCTTCGGTGACAATGCCGCATTGTTCAAATGGGTGTTGATGGCCAGGGTCTTCCTTGCCAGGTCCTATCTCCATGCAGGCCATCACCAACCTGTCCCCTAATTCTGCCTTACTCCGAATGCCTGGTCTGAAATCCTGTAAATTCAATAAATTGACGTTATCCCAAAATCCCATAAATTTCTCCTCCTTTCTTTTTTCATCCTCAGTCATATTTGGTCCGCACGCACCCTTGTCTAATGTAAGGTATCAAGGGATTGTGACAACAGTCTGTCACTTTACTCGGAATTCTTTGCCCTCTCGATGATGTTCCAACAACTTCAACAAGAATTGACGGATTCTTTCCTTAAGCAATCGGGGAGATAGCACCTTGGCTTCCATACCAAAAGAAAGAATCCATCCGACGACCCATGTGAGGTCTTCCAGGTGCAGAGTGAGAACAACATTGCCGTCGGTCGCTCTCTCCTCTTCTACAATAAGCCATGGGATTTGATCCTTAGCCTTTTTGGCAGCTTCCGGGGTAAAAAGAATCTTTATTGGAATCTCACTTCGAATCCTCCTTTGGCCCGACCGATCTAGACTAATGTAATTCTGAATTGAAAAATCTGTCCTTTGTTTAAACGTTTCCTCAAGAATACTGAGATTCTGGATACGGTCCGTTCGAAAAGACCGGATGTCTTTCCTCATCCGGCAATATGCCACAAGATACCAGAATCCGTCTGAGAAGATTAATCCCAATGGCTCGACCATGCGTTCAGAAATCACCCCTCTTGAAGAGGAATGATATTTCATCCGAATGACGTTTCTTTTTAGTGTTGCTTCTTTAATCTGTTCTATGAATGTGGTTTCACGCTGAAGGAAAGAAGGTTCACGATACCTAAGAGAAATTTTTTTCTTCAATTCTTGAATCTCTATTCTAATCTTCTCGGGCAGAACGGATTCGATTTTTAAGAATGCTGATTCCGCATCTTTTTTATAAGAGGCATCTGTTTGATCTCTCACAAATTCTGTTCCTATCCATAATATGGTAGCTTCTTTTGGCGTAAATAAAAGGGGAGGGAGAAAATATCCTTCCATGACCGCACAGCCCCTTCCACGTTCTGACATGATAGGTACACCCGACTCGCTGAGAGCCTGGATGTCCCGGTATACAGTCCTGATGCTTACTTCAAAATGGGCTGCGATCTCAGTCGGAGGAATCCTCTTTTTGACCTGAAGGAGTAGCAGGGTCGCGAACAGTCTTTCAGTTTTGTTCATGGGAATTCACCCAATAGGCGAGGTTATACTGTTTTTAGTTGAAAATTGAAATGTGGCTCCCTCCGTGGAATAATCCACGGAACCCAAAACCTTTAAAGAAAGGAGCCACGATGAAATTAAGCACGATTCGGAGGAAAAAAGCAAGAGGGGGATTTGAAGCGGCATTTGGAAAGGAGGAACTGGTCAACCGGATGTATCAAATCATCAAAACAGGCAAACAGGGGCTGGATGGTATCGTTCAGGAAATAGGGACCATGCTGGTTGAAGCGATAATGGATATGGAGCGGGAAGAGCGATCGGGGCCTCAATATCGGCCTCTGGAAAAAGAGGTCTATAAATGGGCTTACCAAAAGGGATCTCTCTACGTGGGAGATCGGAAGATCTCTTTAAGACATCCAAGGCTTCGTGGGGCAGGGGGGGAAATTCTTTTACAGAGTTACGAGACGTTGAAGGAGCCG
Source organism: Syntrophorhabdus sp. (assembly GCA_020724025.1). The sequence continues at coordinate 7,168 of DYHU01000191.1, forward strand.
GGAGTTTTTTCGGAAAAACTTCTGAGCAAGATCTCACGGGGCATTTCGGCCCGGAAGTATCGGGATACCTCGATGGAAATAGCCGGAGCCTTTGGGGTTTTTCCTGGGACGGTATCGCGGCACATCGTAGAGGTGACGGCGCAGAAGCTCAATGATTTCAAGGAGCGTGACCTTTGGGATATTGGTAATAGAGGGACACTTCCTTTATTTTCCAGCTTTTTTTATATGGGAGGTGTCCCCACTATTCCCAAAAATAATTTTAAAATTTAGCCGTTTTTATACTTGGCCAACTTCTCTCACCCATCCCTGGATGGTTTTTTTAACAGTCTTCCAATCCACAGCCCAATACAT
>DYHU01000192.1 GCA_020724025.1 Syntrophorhabdus sp.
ATCCTCTGACGATCCGGTTTCAAATCACAGGGAGACTCTATTCGGAATCGAAGACCCAGGTCTTTTTAGAGACCATCGTTGACAACGAAGGAAAAATAAATATTGTGGGCTGAACGAAACTAAGCTAAGAGCTCATAGCCTTTAGCTATAAGCCAAACCATGTTAACCCATGTTCAATCGCTACTTTCAGGAAGAATTGTCCCATCTGAAAGACCTCGGCAAGGAGTTTTCCACGGCTCACCCTGCCCTTGCCCCGATGCTTGCCGGCACGACTCCGGATCCGGATGTGGAGCGTTTGCTCGAGGGCGTGGCCTTTCTCACTGCCCTCCTGAGACAGAAACTGGATGATGAGTTTCCGGAGATCATCAATGAGTTGATGCAGTTGATCTGGCCCCACTACCTCAGGCCAATCCCATCCACCACACTGATCGCCTTTACTCCAAAACCTATTCTTCGACAATCCATGACCATACCTTCTGGAATACAAATTGCGTCCATTCCTGTTGAGGGGACCTCCTGCCTCTTCAGGACCTCCTATGACGTGGAAGTTCATCCTCTTACGTTATTAGACGCTACTTTTACTCAACCCTCGGGCCAGCCGCCCATGATCAAACTTCTCTTTGAAATGAAGGGGTTGAAGTTATCCGACTGGCAGCCAAAAGCATTGAGGCTCTTTCTTGCAGGAGACTATCCTGATGCCTCTGATCTCTATCTTCTCCTCCGGCGCCATCTGCGCCGGATTCTCCTCAAACCTGTCGAAAAAGGCAGCCCCTGCTGGCTCGATCCAGAATGTTTAAGGCCGATCGGTTTTTCAGAAAGGGAAGGTCTGATCCCTTATCCCTCCCATGCCTTTCCCGGCTACCGGATCATTCAGGAATATTTCATCTCTCCACAAAAATTCCTTTTCCTGGACCTGACCGGCTGGGAACGCTGGCAGGAAAAAGGAGGGGGCTCCAGATTTGAGATCCAATTTGAACTCCATGATCTCCCTTTCTCCGCTCCCCGGATCAAGAAAGATCACTTCATCCTCTCTGTGACGCCTGCGATCAACCTCTTTCCTCACGAGGCCGATCCCATTCAGATCGACCACCGAAGGACGAAATATCTGATCCGGCCTGCCGGTTCCAATCCTGAACATTATCAGGTCTACTCCGTGGAAAGTGTGGTCGGATATATTCAGGGAACCGCCCAGGAGAGGCAGTATGTGCCCTTTGAAGTCTTCAATCCGGACCCTCAGGCTCACCCGGTCTATCGCCTGGCCATCCGGCAATCTCCACTGAGGGAGATGTTTGATCTCTTTCTTTCTGTCGTCTACCCTCAGGGAACCGACGTCCCTCCTTCCGAAACCCTCTCCATTCAACTCCTCTGCACCAATGGGGCGCTTCCCGAAAATCTCCGGCTGGGGGACATCTCTCTTCCGACGAGCAGTTCTCCCGAACCGGTGGAATTTAAAAATATCCAGCCCACGACGATCAGCCTCTTGCCTCCGCTGGAAGGAAAAAGGGAGGGCGAGAAGGGAGGGGAAAACCTGCGGTGGCGCCTTCTGGCCCACCTCTTTCTCAATTACCTCTCTCTGTCCCGCACGGAAAATTTAAAAGCCCTTCTTGAACAGTACATCTTTCCGGGAAGTCGCAACCGGACCCATACCCTGGCCAATCGAAAACGAATTGAGGGCATCGAAGGCCTTGAGGCAAGGCCCTCCGACCGGATCGTCTCCGGCATCATGATGCGGGGTCAGGAGATCGAATTGAAGATGCGTCAGGAGAAATTTGCAAGTCAGGGGGATATGTATCTTTTCGGATGTATCTTGGATCACTTTCTGGGCAACTATGCCTCGATGAATCATTTCACCCGATTGACCCTCCAGGAGGTGATGAAGGGAGATATCTATCAATGGCCGGCGAGGCTGGGAGATCATCCTTTAATCTAATATCAGACCTGCTGGAGAAAGGCCATCAGTTCTCTTTCTTTCAGGTGATGAGGCTCCTGCGCCTTCTCGTCCGCCATCCGGAAAGACCCGATGAGAAAGGATTCTCCGAAGAAGATCATATCCGAATTCGACCCGATCTTTCCCTCTCCTTTCCGCCTGCGGATGTGGCGAAGATCGAAGAGATCGATCATGAGAAACCCATCTTTCTGATCACTGCCACACTCCTCGGACTTTACGGCTCTTCCTCTCCGCTTCCCACCTTCTATACGGAGGACCTCCTCGATGAGGCCTCTGAAGATATGTCCATCGCCCGGGACTTCATCGATATCTTCAACCACCGCCTCTATCTTCTCCTCTTCCGTTGCTGGACAAAGTACCGTCTCTTTCTCCAGGTGATCGAGGAGAATAACCCCGAGGTTCTGGGAAAACTCTTCTGCCTCATCGGCCTGGGAGAAAAGGAATTGAGAAAGGATCTTCCGGAATCCTATTCCCTGATCCGCTACACAGGCCTCTTCACCCAATTCCCAAAATCCGCCTCCGGACTCCGAACCCTGCTTCAGGATGCTCTGGGAGGGATCCCCGTAGAGGTCGTCCCCTGTCTGAAAAGGGTCGTCAAAATCCCTCCGGATCAGAGGTTTATCCTTGGAAAGGCTGGAAGCGGTCTCGGAGAAGAAAGCTTCTTAGGAGAAGAGATCGATGACCGGATGGGAAAATTCCGTCTCCGGATCGGCCCATTGCAAAGCGGGCCTTTTCATGCTCTCCTTCCGGGAAGTCCGGATCATCACAGACTTGCCTTCCTGACGAAGTTCTATCTCCTTGATGTTTTTGAGTATGATATTGAACTCATTCTCGCAGAGAGAGAGGCGGAAACCGCCTGCCTGGGAGGATCACAATGGTCAAGGCTTGGACTGGACACCTGGGCCTTCTCCCTCGACCATCTGAGCGAAGTGGAAGCGATTTTTCCTCCACAAGGGACTTAGGGGCTTCGCCCCATTTGGAATAGTGGAATAATGGAGTGATGGAATATTGGGTAATAAACAAAGATTCTATAGGAGAAAACAGTTATGATCACCGTTGACATCAAAACCCTTTTAAATCGCTTAAATCCTTACTGCACCCGAGCATTGGAGGCCGCCGCCGGCCTCTGTGTTTCACGAACCCACTACGAAGTGACGGTGGAACACCAATTGGCCAAACTCCTTGAAGAACCCCAATCAGACCTTCCCCTCATCTTCCGCCAATTCGACCTGGACGTAGGCAGAATTAAGAAGGCTCTTGATCAGACGATTGAGGAATTCCGGACGGGCAATGCGTCTAGGCCCGTCTTCTCTCCACTCCTTTTGGAATGGTTTCAAGAAGGTTGGTTGATCTCGTCCGTCGATCTCGAAGAGAATCGAATCCGATCGGGCGCTCTTCTTCTCGCCTTCCTGGCCAAACCTACCCAGTTTGCCACGGGCCGTTATGTCGATCTTCTCCGCCCCATTGGCAGGGAGGCCCTTCTCTCTCAATTCGGCAATATTGTGAAAAGTTCGATTGAACAACCCTCCTCCGCCGAAAAGGCGGCCCGGGAGGCAGGACCTCCGGGTGAAGGAACGGCGCTGGCCCGTTTCTGTACAGATTTTACGAAGAAGGCTTCTGCCGGAGAGATCGACCCTGTCTTCGGCCGCGATCGGGAAATCCATCAGATGATCGATATTCTCGCACGAAGAAGGAAGAACAATCCCATCGCCGTTGGCGAGGCTGGAGTGGGAAAGACGGCTGTGGTAGAGGGGTTGGCTCTGAGGGTCGTGGAGGAGGATGTCCCTGACATTCTCAAAGGAGTAACCATCCTGGGATTGGATATGGGGCTCCTTCAGGCCGGAGCAGGGGTTAAAGGCGAGTTCGAAAATCGATTGAAGTCCGTGATCAATGAGATCAAGGCCTCTCCGAAACCGATCATCCTCTTCATCGATGAGGCCCATACGCTGATCGGAGCAGGAGGCCCCACAGGAGGAAGCGATGCGGCCAATCTTTTAAAACCGGCTCTGGCCCGTGGAGAACTCCGGACCATTGCCGCCACTACCTGGTCGGAATATAAGAAATATTTTGAGAAAGATGCGGCCCTGGCTCGCAGATTCCAGTTGGTGAAGCTTGAGGAACCCTCGGTGGAGACAGCGGTTTTGATCCTTCGGGGATTGAAGAGCAAATATGAGGAGGCCCATGGCGTGGTGGTCCGGGATGACGCCATTCTGGCTGCGGCTGAACTCTCCAGCCGCTATATCTCCGGCAGGCAATTGCCGGACAAGGCGGTCGATCTTCTCGATACGAGCGCGGCTCGTGTCAAGATTCATCTGACGGCCAAACCCGATCTCATCGAAGACCGGGAACGAACCATTCAGGCGCTCGAACGGGAGAAAAAGGCTCTGGAACGCGATCAGTTCCATGGTCTTGAAATCGACCCGATCCGACCGCAGGAACTGGAGGAGAAGATCAAAACATTGCATCAAGAGGTGGCCGGACTTCAGGAACGCTGGCTCAAGGAGAAGGACTTTGCCCATCGTCTCATCGATCTGAGAAAACAGTTTTATGAGCTGAAGGGCCAGGCCGGTTCTGAGGAAAAGCAATCCGAACTGAAGAGAGAGATCGATGAGGTCTCCCTTCAACTGTCCTCACTCCAGAAAGATTCTTCTCTCATCAAGACTGAGGTCGATCCGGATGTGGTGGCCAAAGTCGTTTCGGACTGGACAGGAATCCCTCTGGGAAAGGTCCTCCGCGACGAAGCCAAAAATATTCTCAACCTCGAAGAGAATCTTAAAAAGAGGATCAAGGGCCAGGACGAGGCCCTCGGAATCATCACGCAGGTGATCAAGGCCGCCAAGGCGGGTTTGAAAGATCCCCATCAACCTCTTGGAGTCTTTCTCCTCGTCGGACCGAGTGGGGTTGGAAAGACCGAGACCGGACTGGCTGTAGCCGACTTTCTCTTTGGTGGAGACCAGTATCTGGTCACGATCAACATGAGTGAATTTCAGGAGTCCCATACCGTCAGCCGTTTGATCGGCTCTCCGCCCGGATATGTCGGTTTCGGAGAGGGCGGCGTGCTGACCGAAGCCGTGCGCCAGCGACCCTATTCCGTGGTCCTGATCGATGAGTGCGAAAAGGCGCACATCGATGTGATGAACCTCTTCTATCAGGTCTTTGATAAGGGGATGCTCTCCGATGGAGAAGGACGGGTCATCGACTTCAAGAATACCATCCTCTTTCTCACCAGCAACCTGGCCTCTGATGTGATCACCCAGCTCTGCTCCGGTGAGGCGAGACCTTCCCTTGAGGCGGTGATCAACACCACCCGTCCTGCTCTGAGCCACCATTTCAAGCCCGCGCTCCTTGCCCGGATGACCATCGCCCCCTTCTACACCCTCGATCCTAAATTCATCCGGGAGATTGTATCCCTGAAACTCGATAAGCTGGCCGGACGAATGGCGGAGAGCCATAAGATCAAACTGGTCTACTCCCCTGAGGTGGTCGATCAGATTTCGAAGCGCTGCACCGAGGTTGAAACCGGAGCCAGAAATATCGACCATATGATGAACGGAACGATCCTTCCCCAGATGTCCCGGGAGATCCTGGGACGCTTGAGTGAAGGAGCCATGCTTTCAGAGGTCCATTTGAAGATGGCTGAAGACGGCTCCTTTAAGATCGAATTCGGAGGTTAAAGATGGCGCCAAAACAGACCGCCCACGAGTCCAGATTTCTATTCGAGGTGTTGGGGGTATCTTATCAAACTGCGGTGTTGGGATTTAAACTGGTGGAACGCATCTCCTCACCCTTTGCGCTTCACGTCTCCCTGGTCTCTGAAGATGAAATCAACTTCGATGAGGTGGTGGGAAAAGAGGCCCTGCTCACCCTGCTCGGTGAGGAGAACGATCGCTACCTTCACGGCATCCTCCGTCAATTTATCCAGAATGGAAGCAAGGGCCGCTTCTATTTCTATGAGGCAGAGGTGATTCCTTCCCTCTGGCTTCTCTCCCTGGAGCAGGACTGCCGGATCTTCCAGAACAAAAAAGTCGAGGACATCATCAAACAGATTCTTCAGGATGGCGGCATTACGGGCGACCGTTTTGATTTCCGCCTCCAGGGCAAATATCCGGAGAGGGAATACTGCGTCCAGTATCGTGAAACCGATCTCGACTTTATCTCCCGTCTTTGTGAGGAGGAAGGCATCTTCTACTTCTTTCAACATTCGAAGGATAAACATGTGCTCGTCTTTGGCGACAGCACAGTCGCCTATAAGGCGATCGAGGGAGAAGAGGAGATCACTTTCAATCCTGCGATCGGGATGGTGCCGGGTGAGGAGTTTGTTTACCATTTGGCTTTCTCTCAGAAAGTCTTCTCCGGAAAGATGACCCGGAGGGATTTCAATTTTGAGAAACCCACGCTGGACTTAACGTCCAAAGAGCAGGACAAATCCTATCAGAAGCTGGAAGTCTATGACTATCCGGGCAGGTATGTGGAAGAGAACCGGGGGAAAGGACTGGCCAAGGTCCGCCTGGAGGAGTCCATCACTTTTAAAGAGAAGGCAGAGGGCAAGAGCACCTCTCCCCGTTTGGCCCCTGGCTTCAAATTCAAATTGGTTGACCATGAGCGCAAAAGCTTCAATCAGGAATACCTTCTCACGGAGATTCGTCACGAAGGGCAACAACCTCAGGCGCTCGAAGAACTGGCTGATCCCAAAGAAAAGTTTAGCTACATGAATCAATTCATCTCCATTCCTTCCTCTGTTGTCTTCAGACCGGAAAGAAAGACCCCCAAGCCTATCGTGAAAGGAATCCAGACTGCGGTGGTCGTAGGACCAAAGGATGAAGAGATCTACACGGATAAGTACGGTCGCATCAAAGTTCAGTTTCACTGGGACCGGGAGGGAAAGAAGGATGACAAATCCTCCTGTTGGATACGGGTGGCAAGCATCTTTGCCGGCGGCCAGTATGGCGCCATCTTCACCCCGAGGATCGGCCAGGAGGTCGTGGTTGACTTTCTCGAAGGCGATCCGGATCAGCCCCTCATCACAGGCAGGGTTTACAATGCGGATTATATGCCACCCTACACCCTCCCCGACGAGAAGACGAAGAGCACGATCAAGACGAACTCTTCCATCGGAGGAGAGGGCTTTAATGAGATCCGGTTCGAAGACAAAAAAGGCGAAGAGCAGCTCTTCGTCCATGCGGAGAAAGACCTCGATATCCGGGTGAAAAATGATCGCAGGGAACTCGTCGGCAATGACCGGCATCTCATCGTCAAGCGGGATTTGAAAGAAAAGATCGAATTCGATAAGCATGTCATGGTGGAAAAGAGCGAGTTCCGGGAGGTCAAGAGTGACTATAATTTAAAAGTCGGCGGCAAGAGCGCGGTTGAGGTGACCGGTTCATCTTCTCTAAAAGTGACCGGGAATATGATCGAGAGCTTCAATTCAAATCACAGCGAAAATGTGACCGGGACCTTTCATTTAAAAGGAATGAATATAAAGCTTGAAGGCATGACCGGTATGGAGCTTAAAGTAGGGGGTAGCAGTATCATTCTTA
>DYHU01000702.1 GCA_020724025.1 Syntrophorhabdus sp.
ACCGTGAAACAGTGGTCAAACCTTTGAAAGGTGTAACGGCTGTAAGGGAAATGGTATTCCGCATAACCATAGGGAAGATGGACATCATTCAAATAGGCGATGGTCTGGTCCCGGTCCTGAATCCGGATGTTTCCGCGAAGAGGGCTTCCGTCATTTCTCAACCTCACCCTGAACCGGATCTCCTGGCCGAGACGGGCGGGATCTGGAAACATCTCTAGGTCTTCAACAAACAAAGGGCCCACACGAATGTCGGTTAACGTCCACCCCTGATGGGTTCGTCTGGCGCAAAATTCCCTTACCACATCGATCGGTCTCCTCGTCCGTTCGATGTCGACCTCCACCGTGAAGCAGTGCTCGTGCCGGGAGAACCGATAACCCGTATGGGGAAAGATGATCCGGTTATGGCCCGGCTTAACCAAGACATCTTGAACCGAGGTGACCACCTCATCCCTGTCCTTAATAAAGAGACTGACCCTGTTGGAATAATGTGACAAATTTGAAATGATGGCCTGAAAGCCAACCCTCTGCCCCTCCCGTACAGGATCGGGAGTCATATCGAGCTGGAGAACCCGTAAGTCACTGGGATGGATCCTCGGACCCCATCTCTCAAAAAGTTTATCAAAAGGGGGTTGAGATTGACCGGATGAGGGAAAGAAAAAAAGAAAACAGATTAAGAGGGGAAGCCACATGCTCTTCATCGCTTTCACTCCTTTCCTTCGATTTTCATACCAATCTCTTCTCCATCAACACATTCATGGAAGCCTGACAGGAGGTGGTGGCTAAGGAGATGGCTTCGGAAAAGGACCTCCGGGCTTCCTCAAATTGGGACATCTGAATCCTTCCGATGATCTCCATCAATTTTCTCTCCAGATCAACATAGTGATCCAGACCGATCACATTCTGAGCGATCCGGAGTTCCCGGAGCAAGGCTTCGAGATACCCGATAAAAACCTTTCTGCCTCCGGAGCGCTCCCTGTCGTCCTGGAGGGCGCCCAATTGTTCAAGGAGACTGGTCCCTATGATCAGCCCAGACTTCATCTTCTCCGAGTACTGAAAATCGAAAATGG
>DYHU01000703.1 GCA_020724025.1 Syntrophorhabdus sp.
ACTCCCCTCATCGCCGGAACGGATCAAATCACCGTCGATTATGAATTTGACAACACCACCCAATATTCCGTTCGGTACTGGAGAGACGGACCTTCGGAAACGTTGAGACGGCAGTTGACCACGATCAAAGACGATGGTTCGAGCGTCGGCGGCCCTGAAGAGGTTCTTCTGGAGAACGTGGGAGAACTCCATTTTACCTATGGCGTGGATAGAGACGATGACAAAGCCCTTGACGAGTCGTGGATTGAGGCCGGAGCCATCGCTGGTGCAAGAGTGGTTGCCGTCCGGGTCCGCTTGACGGCAAGACCTCAGCAGTTAGCGCCGGAAGACCAGAAGATGATGTCGCCGAGGACCCTGGAATCTGCCGTAACCTTAAGAAATTTATGTATGAGATGATGAATCGAAGAGGAGCTCTAAAAATGAAAAAGAAAATAGACCTTATCAAAGACGAATCCGGCGCCGTTCTGGTTGTCGCCCTCCTCATGATGGTAATCCTCACAATGATTGGCTTGGCCGCCAGTTATACTTCCATCTTTGAGATTAAACTCTCAGGTCATAAAAGAGGGGCCACCGATGCCTTCTATTCGGCCGACAGCGGTATCCAGGTGGTGGTCGCCAATGTCGATAATTTTGACCTGACCGGCAAGTATGTCGCCAACCAATACAACCCTTTTACCGATCCCAATAATCCAAATCCCACCAATGCCGGAGTGACGATCACTTACGATCCGGTTCAGCAGGGGTCCCCGAGAGGCCTTGGGTTCAGCGCCACCGGAAATTATGAATTCAAACATTTTCTCATGGAATCAACAGGGCAGGACCAAACCGAATTGAGTTCCATTAAGTCCGCATGCACCATCCAGCAGAAGGTGATCAGGATCGTTCCAACCCTTCAAGGAGGGAATTAAGAGATGAAAACAATCCATCCGATCAAATCAGGATTTTTAGTTATTTTATTACTTTTTATTATAACCTCCACGGTCTGTTATGGATTGGATACTGATCTCTATGTCGTATCGGGCGTTAATATTCCCCCTAATGTTTTAATCATTCTGGACAACTCGGC
>DYHU01000704.1 GCA_020724025.1 Syntrophorhabdus sp.
GGGTCATCGCCCTATCGAGTGGGTAAAAAATTGAACCGGACAGCAGATAATTGTTGAAAGATAAGGAAAAACAAGCATTGAAAAGAGCAAAAAAACTTGGCATGATTAGTACATGCAAAAAACAAGGCGGTTGCTGGACGAATATCGGTTCCCCGGATTTAGTCCCAGAGCAACGATTAAGGGGAAATTTGGCGAGCCGGGATGTCGGGTCATTGTGCTTGAACGACGCCAAAAAAAACGGTCTGCGGATGTTGTGGAACGGTTCATCACGGCTTTTACGATCAGAACAAGCGGCTGGTCAGGGATTTATCCTGCGGAGAGAAGCAAATCTACCTGGCGGTTGCGATTCGCCGGGTCATGTGCCTGGGGTGCGGGAAAGTGAAACAGGAGAAGCTGCCATGGCTGGCGGACAACACCTTTTACACCAAACGCTTCGCCTTTTTAGTGGGGCGGAAGTGCCGATCGATGACGGTTCTAGATGTTGCCAAAGAAGTGCACCTGGATTGGAAGACAGTCAAGGCGATGGATATGTGGTACATGGAAGAACAGTTGCAGCGGGCAAAGGAAGTTCAGCCGGCGGTCATTGGCATCGACGAACTGGCCATTCGGAAAGGACACACCTATCGGATCGTGGTCAGCGATTTGGAGAAGGGGTTGCCGATCTGGTTTGGCGGACAGGATCGATCGGAGGAAAGCCTGGACGGATTTTATCACTGGCTGGGACCAAAGCGGTGCGGGAATATCCGACTGGCGGTCATGGACATGTGGAAGGCGTTCGAGAAGTCAACACAGAAAAACGCGCCGGACGCGGCCATCCTCTACGACAAGTTTCATGTGATGAGACATTTGGGAGAGTCACTGGATAAGATTCGGAAGCAGGAATACGCGCGACTTTCGGGCGAGGATCGGAAATATATCAAGGGACAGAAATGGATATTGCTGTCGAATCGGGAGAATCTGACGCTGGACGGGAAGGCATCGTTGAGGGCGCTGCTGAAAGCGAACAAGCGTTTGCAGACGGCGTATCTACTCAAGGAATCATTCGGGCAATTGTGGAGCTACCAA
>DYHU01000705.1 GCA_020724025.1 Syntrophorhabdus sp.
TCGACATGCTCACCATCCTGAGCTTGTCGAAGGAGGGGGATGAAGGGGGATTAGACGGCTTTTTCAAAGGGCTAAAGTGTTACGAATAGGTTTAATTCCGCAATCCGCATTCTGCATTCCGCAATTGATGAAAGAAGGGAGCAATCAAATGAAACTGAGCGGCGTTATACCCCCCATTACCACGCCTTTTCAAAAGGGAAATTTGGCCCTGGACAGACTGAAAGAGAATTTTAATAAGTGGAACAAAACCGGGCTCTCCGGTTATCTTGTCCTGGGATCCAATGGAGAGGCAGTCTATTTGAACGAAAAAGAGAAGATGAAAGTCATGGAGGCCTCCAGGGAATCGATTCCTGAATCAAAGGTGATGATCGTTGGAACGGGAGCTGAGTCGACGCAGGAGACCATTCGTTTTACGCATCAGGCGGCAAAAGTCGGCGCCAATTTCGGCATCGTCGTCACTCCTTCCTACTTTAAGGGTTCGATGAAAGCCCAGATCCTTTATGACCACTTCATCGCCGTGGCGGAATCCTCAAAGATAGGCATCCTTCTCTACAATGTTCCTCAATTTACCGGAATCAATCTGGACCCTGAAGTGGTGGCGAAATTATCCTCCCATCCCAATATCGTCGGAATTAAAGATAGCTCCGGAAACATCGGTCAACTGAACGATATCATCCATCTTTCCAGCAAAGGGTTCGCTGTTTTTGTGGGGTCGGCGCCCGTCTTCTTCCCTGCCCTCTGTATCGGGGCAGTAGGAGGAATCCTGGCAGTGGCAAATGCCGCTCCGGAGGAATGCGTCCGGATCCACAGCCTCTACCATCAAGGTAAAATGGCAGAGGCAACAGCATTTCAGAACCGGTTAACCCCTCTTGCTAAAGCGGTTACGGTAAAGTACGGGATCGGGGGCTTGAAGATGGCGATGGATCTTACCGGTTACTTCGGTGGAGATCCGAGACTCCCTCTGAAAAAACCCGGGAAAGAGGTGGAAGAAGAGTTGAAAAAGCTATTGGCCCAGGTGAAACACTAAAAAAGCAGATTCTGAACCAAGTAATGGGTTTAATTG
>DYHU01000193.1:0-2246 GCA_020724025.1 Syntrophorhabdus sp.
TCCGGCTCAGAGAGAATGCGAATTGCGGAATTTGCGGATTATACATTACGACGTAAGTATTAAGCAGTTTGTCATTCCGGGCTTGACCCGGAATCCAGTGCTTTTCTGGATCCCCGCTGGAGTTTATCCCGTTGAATAACGGGGCGGGAATGACGGCGTTTGCTGCGATTAATGTTATTGGGAATAGAACTCTTAAAGACTTTTTATAAGAGGGGATTCTCATGCCCATTGAAAAGTTACGATTGATCGTCCTGGCCTCTCTGATGGCAGCCTTAATGGCTGTGGGGGCGTATATCCATGTCCCCATCGGGCCAGTTCCCATTGTCCTGACCAACCTCTTCGTCCTTCTTTCGGGTCTCCTTCTGGGAAGCCGCTGGGGGATCGCCAGTGCGGGTCTCTACCTCCTGGTTGGAGCCATCGGCATGCCCGTCTTTTATGGCGGTAAAGGAGGGCTGGCCCACATTTTCGGCCCGACCGGTGGATACCTCTTCGGATTTGTTCTCTCCGCCTGGATAACCGGCTTCATCTCCGAACGATTCCGCCACTCTATGATCGGAGGAGTTATCGCTGTCATCATCGGATCGCTCATCATCTACGGCCTTGGAGTCCCCTGGCTCAAGATGATCACCAAAATGTCGTGGAACAAAGCATGGATGGTCGGGATGATTCCCTTTCTCCCCGGAGATGTCCTAAAGGCAGTCGTCGCCATCGTTCTGGCCCGTGCGGTCAGACCGATGTTGAACAGGCAAGTGACTAAAATGAGCTAAAGTGTCTAAAGTTTTAAGTTCATGAGATTTGTAGTTCCTCATATTTAAATTTTAGACACTTCCAACTTTAGTCACTTTTAACTTTAGGCACTTGATTGATGATCGAGATCCGAAACCTCCATCACCGCTACCCAGACGGCACCTACGCATTAAGAGGTATCGACCTCAAGATCTCTAAAGGTGAATTCCTCCTCGTCTGCGGCCCCAATGGAAGCGGTAAAACCACCCTGCTCCGCATGATGAGTGGCCTTCTCAAACCCTCCTCAGGCTCGGTTCGCATCAATGGTCTGGACACCATCCACCATTCCCGGGAAGCAAGAAATATGGTGGGGATGGTCTTTCAAGACCCGGATAGCCAGATTGTTGGAGAGACCGTGCGAGAAGATGTGGCTTTCGGCCCTGAAAATCTGGGGCTTTCTTTAATAGAAATTAACGAACGGGTGGATTGGGCGCTCCATAAGATGGGGCTCGAAGACCTTACTGAAAAACCATGCTATTTGCTTTCCGGGGGCGAAAAAAGACGGCTTGCCATTGCGGACGTGATGGCCATGAAACCTCAGGTGATCCTCTTCGATGAACCCTTTGCCAATCTTGACTACCCGGGCATTCAAGAAGTCCTGAGGTATATGATTCAATTACATCGGGAAGGACGCACCTTAATCGTGACCACTCACGATGTCGAAAAGGTGGCCGCTCATGTGGACCGCATTGCCATCATCCACAGCGGGGAACTCAAAGTGACAGGCCCACCAGAAGAGCTTATGATAAAACTCTCCCAATTTGGAATCCGGCCCCCTTGTTATGCGCTTCTTGGAAGGGAAAAGATCTCATGGCTCGAATAACCCTTCACTACTTTCCCGGAGACTCCTTTCTTCACCGATGGGATGCCCGATGCAAATTTTTTGGACTCCTGATGATCACGGCAACCCTTATTCAAACAAGAGTCTCCTGGTTCATCTTCGATTCGATCCTTCTTACCGGTCTCTTCTTCCTTTCGCAATTTCCCTTCAAACCGCTTTTCCGTGAGCTCAGATTCTGGGCAATCTTCCTCTTCATCCTCTTTCTGTTTCAGTCTCTTTTTACACCGGGAACCCGCCTTCACTCCGTTCCATGGCTCCCTGTCAGCAAGGAAGGACTCTTTCTGGGAGGCCTGACCTGCTGGCGATTGGGTCTGATTCTCGGTTATGCGGTGCTCTTTACAGCAATGACCCGCCCCCGTGAGCTTCGAGACGCCTTGATCTGGCTCTTCAAACCCATCCCCTTTCTCCCCGAGCGGAGGATCGGATTAATGGTCTCTCTCACCTTAAGATTTTTTTCGCGGATCTTGGATCAGGCCGAAGAGGTTCGTCTGGCTCACAGGGCACGATTGGGAGATCGAAATAAAAACCCTTTTCGTAAAGCAAAATTTCTTGCCTTGCCGATCCTTCGCCGCTCCATTTTCGAGGTCGAAGAGGTAACCTTTGCCCTCGCCGCCAGAGG
>DYHU01000193.1:2346-6259 GCA_020724025.1 Syntrophorhabdus sp.
CTTTGCGGCTATTTTCACCCCCCATTTAAACCATCTATCTTTCGGAAGGTTTTAAAACCTTCTTTTTACCATAAGTTACGCCGGAGACAGTTTGGGAATGAGGAAGGAGAAGAATCCCTCTTTTGCGTTCTCCCTCTCAATCTTTTCAAAGGCGCATTCCACGGCGGACCGGATCTCTTCCAGATCAACCGGTTTCATCGCCTGATAGAAGATGCCTGCCCCCCGGAGCCGTCTCACCAGCCTCAGGGATTCCTCCGAAGAGATCATGATGACCTGAATCTTAGAATTGACTTTCTTCAACAGAGAGACGATATCACAGGCCTTCAATCCCTCTATCTCATCATCAAGAAGGAGGACCTGATAATGGCCATTCTGAATTTTTCGGATCATTTCGCTCAGGGCCTTGACTATTTCCACCCGATAACCCTGGCCATGGAAAAAAGTGGCAAGGGATCTGACCCATAAATCATCCTGATAGGCTATGAGTATCTTTTTGTGTTGCATGGCAACCCCTCCTCTTATTTTATGTCGCCCGGATGGGTATTTCAGTCCTTCGATACGGGGTGAAAGCCGTTCCAATAAGGGCGGTCAGAAGAATGCCCGCAGGTATCACCTGTGCCAGGACAACGATGATCCCGAAGGTCAGAAAGAACCAGGCTCCGAGTAGTCCTATCCCCCTTATCCCTCCTGCATAAGCAACCCCCAGAGAACCCAGTGCGATTGCCAGAACCAGGACCAGACTCAGAATAACCAGGATTTTCTTCATGCTCTTAGACATTGGATTTCACCTCTTTTCGCTTGTCCATCCGCTTACTTTTTTACCGCCACAGGCTCGACACCGGGGAGCATCACTTCTTCCTCAACCTTCTTCTCCTTCTTGAATGCCATGGTCGTGGCCGTTCCGATGAAGCTGAAGAAGAGAATGGCTGCCGGGATCAGTTGAAGAAGGATGATGATGGCTCCGATAATAACAAAGACCCAGAGAGCCGGCCCTGCTTCCTTCAGGCTGATCGACCTCGCGAATGCAGGAGATGCCACCAGGGTCATTAACCCTACCATCAATCCAACTTTCAATCCTTTTGCTCTTTTTTCCATTGTCGTTTCCTCCTCTCTTTGATTTTCAACCTATCTATAGCATTTCCCGTGCCAAAATTAAAATTGTTTGCAACTCACTAATATTATTACTTTTTTTCTTTTTGACTTTTTTAGATACCTTTGTTTTTGGCCGAAAAAAATTTTTTTATTATACGAATGTGATTCCAAGCTTGAAGTAACGACTTGTAATTACTTGAAATTATTGTAATTTTATGAAATATTGTTTTTATACATAAATAGGATGGAAAAATAAAATATTTATACGCTTTGAAATTTAGAGCTTACCCTTTTTCTTTCGTCAAATGTGATGAACTCGTAAAAAGTCCCAAAGTGGTCATTGCGAGCGGAGCGAAGCAATCTCGTATTTCACAACTGCTTGATTTCATGGGATTGCTTCGTCGCTAAGCTCCTCGCAATGACATGTGGTGGGACTTTTTCCGAGACCGGCAAATATGGCTTTTGTGGGTATGGAAAAGGGGTGGAAATTAATAACATTTAGAGGGGACTTAGATGGTCAGGGTTTTAAGCAAGATGGCAGGCGACCCAGTGGCCTTCCTCGATCTCTCGAAGAGGAGGAACTTCTTTTTGACAGATTTCAATGCCAATGGGGCAACGGGGATGAAAGTTGCAACCGGGTGGTAGGGCAATCGGGCTCGGAATCTCTCCTTTCAGGATAATCCGTTCTCGAGAGGCTTCCACAATTGGGTCCGGAATCGGCACGGCAGAAAGGAGCGCTATCGTATAAGGATGTTTGGCCACGCGATAAAGGGCATCCCGATTCGCCACTTCAACAATCTTTCCGAGATACATGACTGCAACCCGGTGGCTGATATGACGGACTACGGAGAGGTCATGGGCGATAAAGAGATAGGTGAGATCAAACTCTGTCTGGAGGTCTTCAAGGAGGTTGATGATCTGTGCCTGAATTGAGACATCCAGGGCGGAGATGGGTTCATCGCAGACGATAAAACTAGGGTGGATGGAGAGGGCGCGGGCGATCCCGAGTCTCTGGCGCTGACCCCCGCTGAATTGATGGGGATAGCGGTCTGTCATGGATGGGTCCAGGCCCACGGTCTTCAACAGCTCAGCGATTTTCTCCCTCAACTCCTTGCCTCTGAGCCGGGTATGGACCCGCAGTGGTTCGGCCACGATTTCTCCGGCGGTCATCCTGGGGTCCAGGGAGTCAAAGGGGTCCTGAAAGATGATCTGCATTCTCTTCCGGATCGACCGGAGATCTTCACCTCCCATTTTGCAAAGGTCCGCACCTTCGAAATAGACCTCTCCTGAAGTGGGACGGATGAGCTGGAGGAGACATCTTCCCAGGGTGGTCTTACCGCAACCACTTTCACCCACGAGGCCAAGGGTTTCCCCCTTCCGGATAAAAAAATTGACGCCATCCACGGCTTTGACCTCGGCGATCTTCTGCTGGCGGATGATTCCCTTTGTAATGGGAAAATACATAGAGAGGTTTTTGATTTCGATCAAGGTATCGTTTGGCATCTTTAAAAGAAGTCCTATTGTCGTTAGTCGGATAGTCGGTTAGTCAAATGACGATCAGACTATCGGACCATGAGACTATTTGACTATTACGGCCCAGCAGGCGGCGAAGTGGCTGTCGCCCACAGGCCTGAGCTCCGGTCTCTCCTTAGAACATATCTCCATTCGATACGAACATCTCGGCACAAAAGAACATCCTGGAGGAAGGTGGATCAGATTCGGTGGTTGCCCGTCAATCGGCACCAGTCTTTCCTTCCTGGGCTTATCGAGCCTCGGCACAGAGGCAAGCAATCCAATGGTATAAGGATGCCGCGGATGAGCGTAGACTTCGGCCGCCGGGCCTTGTTCAACGATTCTCCCCGCATACATGACTGCCATCCGGTTGACATGTCGTGCCACCACCCCTAAATTATGGGTGATCAGAATAACAGCGGTTCCAAGCCTTGAAGTCAATTCCTTGACCACCTCCAGAAGCTGGGCCTGGATTGTCACATCCACGGCGGTGGTGGGTTCGTCCGCGATGAGAAGCTTCGGGTTACAGCTCAGGGCCATGGCGATCATCACCCTCTGACGCATGCCTCCGCTAAACTGGTGAGGGTAGTCATCGATTCGCCTCTCCGGGTCCGGAATGCCCACCATCCTCAATAGTCTTAAAATTTCCTCCGTGGCCTGTTTCTTGTTCATATTTCTGTGGAGCTCGAGGGCCTCTCCGATCTGGAGCCCAATGGTGAGGACAGGGTTAAGCGAGGTCATCGGCTCCTGAAAAACCATGGCAATCTGGTTTCCGCGGATGTTACGGATCTCTTCCTCGGAGATCTTAAGGAGGTCCTTTCCTTCAAAGAATATCTCCCCGCCAACGATCTTTCCAGGCGGATTGGCGATCAGACGGAGGATGGAGAGGGCGCTCACACTCTTGCCGCAGCCGCTCTCGCCCACAAGCCCCAGGGTCTCTCCTTCCTTCAGATCATAGGAGACTCCATCCACGGCCCTGACCACACCGGCATCGGTATAGAAATAGGTTTTGAGATCTTTGACTTGAAGCAAACTCATCTTAAATTGTCTTCTCCGAACTCCGTAGGGGCAATTCATGAATTGCCCCTACCCCGACCGCCGCGCTTATTTACGTCTTCAACCTCGGATCCAGGGCATCTCTCAACCCATCTCCCAAAAGATTAAACCCGAGAACCGTAACGAAGATCATCAGTCCTGGAAAGGTGGCGACATGAGAGGCCACTCGAATATAGAGCCTTCCTCCGTTGAGCATGGCTCCCCATTCCGCGGTCGGGGGGCTCACTCCCAGGCCGAGAAATCCAAGCCCCGC
>DYHU01000193.1:6359-7464 GCA_020724025.1 Syntrophorhabdus sp.
ATCTCCGAATTTTTAATCAACCTCTCCGTTTGTTTTGTGTTTTGTGCTTGGGTCATTTGAGATTGTTTCGAATATCGTGCCTCGAATGTATATCCTACTAATGGGTCATGACGGCATCGACACCCGCAAACCATGAAAATACTATGGGTGCTTGGGTTAAGGTTACGGTGACGAAGCCCGTTTCGGTTACGGGTAACGGTTACGTGCAAAGAATTAAGAGACGATAAACGTAGCCTTTAACTCCTTTAACTAACGATACGGGCATCCTTACCGTTACCGTTTAACGAAACCTATTTTCTAATTAATGGTACCTGATCCTCGGGTCCAGATACGAATAGAGGATGTCCACAATCAGGTTGACGAAGATAAACATCGTGGCCACCAACAGAACCACGCCCTGAACCACGGGATAGTCTCTTGAAAGAATTGCCTCCACGAGAAGCCTTCCGATTCCCGGCCAGGCAAAGACGATCTCTGTGAGCACGGCGCCGCCCAGAAGCGTGCCGGTCTGAAGTCCGATGACGGTCACCACCGGAATGAGGGCATTCTTCAAGGCATGGCGGGAGATCACCACCTTTTCGGTTAATCCCTTTGCCCTTGCGGTTCGAATATAGTCGAGCCGGATCACCTCAAGCATGCTCGAGCGCGTCATCCGGGCGATGATGGCCGTGGAATTGGCGCCCAGAGTAATCGCCGGAAGGACAAGATGTTTAAAACTCTCCGCTCCCACTGCCGGAAACCAGCCCAATTTGATCGAGAAGAGCAGCATGAGCATCAAACCCAGCCAGAAGACCGGCATCGAGAGCCCGAAGAGAGCCACGAGCATGCTGAGATAATCGAACTTTGAGTTCTGCTTTACCCCTGCAATGATCCCGGCTGTCACTCCAAAAACCGTTGCGACCAGAATGCTCGCAAGGGCAAGCAGGAGGGTATTGGGAAACCTCGCCATGATCTCTTTCGTAACAGGAAGTCCTGTCCGGTTAGAGGTTCCGAGATCTCCTTTCAAAATATTTCCAATAAAGAGAAGGTATTGTTTCACCGGATGTTGATCCAGCCCGAGTTGAACCCTGACCTGATCGACCACATCTTTCGTGGCATGGGGGCC
>DYHU01000194.1 GCA_020724025.1 Syntrophorhabdus sp.
AGCACATCTTTAACCTGCTCTTTGATGGATTTGGGCAACCAGACGATCCTTTTCAGGCCTCCGTCCGTCTTTAGAAATTTTTTCGATCTCATATAGGAGATCGCCATACCCAACATTCCCTCATTCTGCCTTCCGCCCGAGGCTTCTCCTGCAATCCCTGAAAACTTCTGGCCGTTGACTGCCTCACCGAGAAAATCCCGATGGACAATACCAAAGGCATCGACCTCCGGAATGTAGAAGCAGATGGCCTGGAAGCATCCGCAGGAGGTATGGGGGTTTTCCAGCGCGCTATGGAGGCAGAAGACGCTGTTTGCCCCGAGGGACTTCTCTGCCACGATGGCATTGACCCCTGAATAGATAAACTTCTCTGCATCCAGGAGATCCCCTTTCTGAACGGCGAATTGTGGACCTTCAGGGTCCATTTTATAAGCGGCCCTTCCATCGAACCAGTTAATGGCCCCGCAAAGGGAGACTCTCTCCGGAGTAACGACGCAGACATGGGTGGGCGCAAAGGATTGGCACAGCGAGCATCCGTAGAACTCATCCACTTCCTCTTCGGTGATCCCCTTCAATCGGTCATCCCTCTCCTTGTATACCTTCCGCGCTTCAAGGACCTCTTTCTGAACTTTTTCGGGATCGGTGATGAAGGTGATTTGAATCTTTTCGATGATGGAGAGTTCGTTTTTATAAAGCATGACGAGAATCTTTCCAATCTCCTCGAGGGAGTTGAGGCCCTTTTTAAAACTGTCTTTGTGGAGTCTCATCCAGATCTCGTCCCTCTGGGCCATGTGCCAGAAGCCTTCAATATAATTGATGTACATGTGAACGCGGCGCTCAAAGACAGGCTCCATATCTTTTTCCAACTGCTCACCCGCCACTAAGATCTTGATAAAGATGGGAATGGATGCCCCCTCTTCAAAATCCTTGATGTCCTTTCCGATGATTTCCACCTTCTCGTCTTCCACTTCGCCGGCAGGTTTGACGGTGACCCATTCCGCTTTGAACTTATGCTTCGGTCCCCCGAATTCGATTTGAAAATCTTCCTTCCTCACGGTTTCACCTTCATACTGGGGTCCTACATCGACTGAAAACATGTTATTCCTCCTTTCATATTTGAGACTTAAATTCTTATTTACGGTTAGGATTTCAAACTCTGGATCAAACCATCCAGATACTCCTTCCATTTATCAGCCTTCAGATTGGCAAGGGAGAAACTGGCATGGGGATAAACATAGGGACAGAGGGTGATCGTTTTCAAATGGGTGGCATAGTGTTTCAACGTGGAGAGCCCCTGGTTTCCAAAGTCCGTCCTCATCCCCAAAAACATCACCACGTCATGGTTGCCCTGCTTCTTGACTCCCTTCCAGTCGGGGTCCTTTAAATGATTGATGATCTCGACGGCATCATAAGCCGAATCCGGAACCACACCGAGTTCAAGCAGTTTCTTCTTTGTGTGGGCTGTTGCACAAATAGCTGCGCCAAGGGTTTTCGCAATATCGACGCCGTATTCAACGGCCAGCTTTCCCCCCAGATCGATGTCGAGACATCTCGGTCCAAAGATGAGCAGAGGTCTCTCTGCCTTCTTGATGATTTTTCCAAGAGCCTGAGGATCTTCGATGACCCGGCATCCCTTCAATCCCGTTAAGACATTGACATAATGTAATGGTAAGCTCATTTTTTCTCCTCCATTTTTTTGTGAATCGTGAAGGGTGAATGGTGAATCGTGGAAGATGTTACGAATCACGAGTCACGAATCACGAATCACCGTTTTTTAATCGCCTCATCCACAGCAAGCTTGACCTGTAAGCCCGCGTGGTGCATCAGCGTATCCCCCAACTCCGCATCCATGACCATGGTGGCCATGCAGGGATGGTTGTGATGTAGGATACCCGAACTTTCCACGGCGTCCTTCATGTGCGTTCCTATTAGATGTTCGGCCACATACCGTGTATTTCCGCAGGGAGCATCCCTGATGACCTTCACCTCTTTCACCTTCTCTTTCTCAAACTCGATCTCCACTTCCGGCCTGCCGAAATATTTAACGAATTCGAGGATCAGATCATTCTTCGACATCTTCTCCGATAAGGTGCAGAAGGTCATCGGATGAAGAAATTCAATTCCTTCTTTTTCAAGTTTCTTTTTAAGCTGTCTGGCCAGCCCAGGGGTCAGGTGGGCCTTATTATCGATAGGGGCGATCACTGCACGGGCTCCGATCTCCTTGATGAAGAAAGGAATGATTTCGGCAACGACCGGATGCTCCTGAACAGACAGGAGAAGGTCGCAGGTTGGAAGACCCTGAGGGAGGTAGTCGGAAAGTTCCTCAACAAAAGTAGGGATTTTCTTCGTATAATGATATCCCATAACCTCCCAACCTCCGGGAGCATGTTTACCGATATTGTCCCAGAACCTCTTGCCGTAGTCTCCTTCATAAAGGATGAGCACTTTCATTTGACCACCGCATCAATCGGGATATTGCTTTCGTAAGTGCCGATCAGCGTGGGCAGGGTCAACAGAGGTTTCGGTTTCCACCCGACACTCTTGAGGTATTCAACGACCTCCTTCTTGTAGACGATCGGGATGTCCTTGTCATTTCTGACAAAATTTTGGAGGTCATCCGGAAGGCTTCCCATATGCTGTTTGTAAAGGGAGATATAGTGATTCAGTTTAAGCTGTCTTCCCTGAGCAGTATCGTTCTTCCGGATGCAGAGCTTTGCCATGGTGATGATGGCCCTCTCTTTGCTCTCCACCGCGATGGACAGATGCTCCGGAGAAGGCTCTTCTGTATTGACCAGTTCCTTCTTCCTCCCATCCATCACCGTCCAGTCATCCTCCTCTTTCCGGGAAAGGTAGAGTCTTCGATATTTAGCCGAATGGGGACCGAGGACCACGGGGATTCCCATTCGATTGCATCCTGTTCCGATAGCGAAGGCTTTCTGTGAATAGGCGCCCCAGGCCAGGCCAACCGCTCCAACCCGGTTAAGGATATAGTCGGCAATGACTTCGTAGTTTGCCCGCAGGGGTAACTTGGCAAAGATGTTGGCCACTTTCATGGCGGCTCCGGTGATATGGGCATTGGCCACACAGCTCCCCACATTCAAAACCCCGCCCGCATCGAAGTCGGGTTTAAATTTTTCATAGATCGTCTTTCCTTCGGTATCCTTCTTATACCCTGCGGCCATGGCCGCACAACCAGAGAGCACAACAATATATTTTCGTTTGGCAAACTCTTCGGCAATCTCTACGATCTCTTCAATCTCCTCCGGGTAATTGGAGCAGCCGACAATGGCGATGATACCGGGGATCGTTCCTAAAACAATGGGCGCCCCTACTTTTCTTATCTCCACGTCCTGAATGGGGCCTCTTCCTACCCTTACATTATAAGTGTCCCAGGAGGCTGCGGCCTGCATGATCGTGATAATGGGAATGCTTTTGGGGCACTCCTGTTCGCATTTTCCGCAGCCGATACATTTTGCAAAGAGGTCAGCCATCTTCTCAAATTTGCCATCCCTGACATCTGCTGTGGCCTCGGAGATATTGAGAAGGTTGGGACAGACCCGATCACAGAGAGCACATTTCTTGCACTCCTTGGCCAGTTCCTGCGCCTTCTCTTTCGTGGTGATCTCTTTCTTTCTGCCCCTGGCCACGATGGGAAGGACCTTTGCCGCCACTTCTCCTGCTTTATCCACGTCGCGGATGAGCACCTGTTTTCCCTCCTGGGTGATCATCCGGACGATCTCATCGACCTCCTTGTGGGTCACATCATCGAGGCCGTAACTGATCTTGTCCGAGGTGGCGATGAGAGCGCTTCCTGCGGCTTTGGCCAAGTCAGGGATATCACACCGGACACATTGTTCATCCGTTAGAACCAGGTCTGCGATCCCGGTTCTCAGAAAGAACATCTGTTTTGAGAGAGGTCCGATGATCTTGGCTTTGTTCGAATAGCGGATGTTGTCATGGGCTGTGCAGCAGATCCCTGTGACTTCCACCTGGTCGTAGATTCCCATCTTCGTGAGTTCATCAATCATCACCGTGGCGACTGCCGCATTATGGCCCACACAGGTGACGACCGGTTTTGACTTGTCCACTGCTCCCCATCCCAGAGCGGCAAGGGGAGTTTCTGCGACTGAGGTTGGGAACTTAAACCCTATGGTCTGGGCGATGTCCGCGACCTCCATGGCCACATGATCGAGCATGCCGATATGAAGCGATTTCGATTCGAAATCGATGTCGTTTCCCTCCTGGCCCATATGGGTGGCTGAGACACCGTGAATGATCCCTCTTTCCACATATTCGATACCCTTTCTGAGATCTCCAAGAGTCTCAGGTTTAAGACCCATGACCGTCCTCATATGGGGGGCTTCCACTGCCACCTGGCCCCCTAAATCGATCTTATAGTCCTCACCGTATTTCTCGATCAGGTAATCCACCAGATGGCGACCATGGGCTCCGTGGGCTGAGCAACCCATCAAAGAGAACATCAGCCCCCATCTTCCCTGCTGGCCGGAAATGTTGATCCCGCAGGCCCCTTTTTTGTCCTCTGTTAAATCACATTTTCCAAAGGTGCAGAAACAGCAAAGGTCACAGAAGGGAGCATAGAAGGGTTTATAGGTCTTCATCAGCCTCCTGTCCCAACGCCGCAAATCGGATATTTCCGGCATCGGGGTGGGGCCGACCGGTTCCCAGTTATCTTCTGCCCTGATAATCTTGTTGATCTCCTGATTCTTGATCTTTCCTTTACTCATGGGCTACTCCTTTCAAGAAATTAATTTTTTTACCAGTTTCAAACTCTCCGGATGACGCATGATCACAAGGTTTGCGCCCGCCAAAACCAGGGTGAATGCGGTCAGGGCTTCCCAAAGTATTCCCTGAGTTTTATCTTCCTTGGCCTCCTTGGTCTTCCAGCAGTCCTTTCCGATATTGGCAACCATAGGAGCCTTCATCATCTCGTCATTATGAATGACCGCCACCTGCTTGACCCGCTCCATGATCGAGAAGGAGTAGTCAATCCCATAACCGATGGCTGCGGATAATGGGTCGATGACGACCCGTTCTTTTGGAAAGAACTTGGCGAGCTTCACGTTGAGTTCCTTGCAGAGATTGATGTCGAGGGGGCTCTGGGGGATGATGCTGTGTCCTCCCTCCAGGGCGGCCTTGGCGATTTCCTCGTAGTTCTCCTTCACCAGGGGACCGAGGAGGAGATTTTTACCTGTGCAGACTTTTGCGATCTCCACCAGCGCTTTGGCATCTTTGTCCTTATCTCCAATCCCCATCACAATGAGAGGAACAGCGATCTGATCAGCGATCTTCTTAACATTTTCAGCGATTTTGGTTGCATCAGAGTTATCACTGTCAAGGCTCGCCAGATAGAGAGAGATGAGGTCCGCTCCGAACTGTTTGACGCATTTATTCGCCCAGGCGATCGGGTCGGAGAGAACATCCGCATAAGAGGAGCGGAGGTGTTCCGGCCAGCCTTCGGGAGGGGCATCGAAAACCTCGAGAGCAAATCTAACCGGGGCTCCCACCTGTCCTTCAAATCCATGGAAGGGAAGGGTTTTTTCTCCCCCTATTTTAATCTTTTTTCCTTCAGGGCCAATAGCCACCTCTTTAATTTCACCTTTATAGGGTTCAAAAAAGTCACTTGATTGCATAAAAACCTCCTTTGTTAAAATAATTAGGAATGACACGAATGGGACCGAAACTTTCGGATATAAAATCGACAAATACCTCCCTCCCCCTTGATGGGGGAGGGTAAGGGTGGGGGTGAAAAGTTTTAACTTCCCCCTCCCCTTAATCCCCTCCCGCAAGCCCGCCCCGCTTCGCGGAGCGAGGCCGGTGGGGAGGGGAGATATTTGGGATATTTATCAGAGATTTCCGGTCTCATTCGTTATATTCGTGTTATTATGTTTCCAGCCAGGAATGGGAGTAGAGTGACCTTCCCATGAGCACATTGACCGTCTTCACAATATCAGCCTCTTTTTTGGGAAGGTTGGAGGTGTCCACTTCTTCATCCATGGCCCTGTAGATCAAATTCTTGATGTCCTGCAATCCTCCCCTCATCAGCGATACCAGTTCTTCGTCGAAGCTGTCCACGATGGCGGAAAAACAATTAAATCTTTCAAGCATCACCAGGCAGACACGGTTCAATATGGGTCTTAAGTGCTCCGGGGTGCCGTTGGAGAGATTGGAAAGGCCCAGAGTGGATTTGGCGCCCGGGCAGATATCCTGAAGGATCTTGATAAACTCAAAAAGCTCCACGACCTGAGGCTGGTCTACGGAGATAGGCATCATGATGGGGTCAACCCATATCCTTTCGTTGGGGATTCCGATCTCGTTGGCATAGGCGACCGTCTCCATAATGGCCTCTGCCCTCGATGAAGAATCGGTTGGTATTCCCGCATCGATCAGAACAGAGAGGACGACATCACAATTGTACTTAGCGGCCAGGGGAAGCATCTTCTCCTTGCTCTCCTGTTTGCCTGATGCGGAATTGATCAAAGGAGGGATTTTGCATACGGAGAGGCCTGCCTCCATGGCAACCGGATTGGTTGTATCCAGCGAGAGGGGTTTATTGACCACCTCCTGGATGGCTCCTGCAAGCCATTTCATCACATCCGGGTCTTTTCTTGCGGGACCGATATTAAGATCGATGTAGTCAGCCCCTGCCTTGGCCTGTTTGATGGCAAGTTCCTGTAATGGTTTTTCATCTCTTTCCTTGATTGCGTCTGACACGACTTTTGACAAAATATGAATGTTTTCACCTATCAGTATCATGATCCCCCTCCTTTACCCCGTTAGAAATAATGCCCCGCTGCTCTGCAGTCCCGCCTGTGGCGGGATTACATTTTAGAATAATTCCAGCAGGGTTCAATGCCCGCTGGAATTTCTAACGGGGTTTACGAAATATTTCACAAATAGTTGTAAAACTTTTTACAAAGAGTTGTCAATGAAATTTGTTCTCACATTTCCCTCACGGCAATATCTTTGCCAAAGCCTCCTTTATTTTGATGACGGAGGGACTGGACTCTTCTAAATTTAACATGGGAATCCCTCTCAATTCATAGTCGATAATATTGCCATCTTCGGGGATGATTTCGAGCAGGTTGAGATTCACTCTCTTTATCTCTTCCAGGATCTGAGGCGGAGTTTCGTGTGAGACCCTGTTAATGATCAGATAGGTCTTCTTGATATTCAGGCCCAATTCGCTGACCATGTCTTCGAGTTTCTTACAGGTTTTGATTCCCTTCATGGATGGATCGGAGACCAGAAGGAGGACATCGAGGCTCCCATTCGTCCTCCTCGAAATATGTTCCATTCCGGCTTCATTATCGATCACCACATATTTATAGTTGGAGGCAAGCTTTTCAATGTAATTCCTGATCACAGAATTCGGATAACAGTAACAGCCCGGTCCTTCACCCTGTCCCATGCTCAAGAGATCGAACCCCTTCTCTTCGGCCA
>DYHU01000195.1 GCA_020724025.1 Syntrophorhabdus sp.
CTTACGCAGACTCTCGGCTGTTGAAAGTCCTTCCTTCTCGTTTCCCATAACAACCCCCTTTCTCAAAATAGAATGTGGAAAGTAGAGGGTGGAAGGTGGATAAGCCCCCTTCCCCTCATGCTTAAAGTTCACGATAGTGAACTTATCAACCCCCCTTTAATACCTCAACTCATTCAAATTATTAAATTACATTTATATCTTTGTCAAGCGATATTTTATGTCCTCCCTGGACAGAGTTCACAATAGTGAACCTTGCCTCTAACAACGCTTCCTTTTTTGTATAGGCTTAAATCGGTGATTTTGATCGCACTGAAAAACATTATCCTCTTCTTGCTTATATCAGCTCCCCAAACCACCCGTGTCTCTCCATCCATTTCGCTACTTCCAAGACCGGGGAGACGGTAAAAGCCAGGGCAACCACAATCACCCAGTCGATCAGAGGCAGGCTGAACGTCCCAAGGGGTGTCTGAAGGAATGGCAGATACACGACCAGGGCAAGAAGTCCGAGTTCCCACAGGATAGCGAGATTCAGCCACTTATTGGCAAAAGGCTGATTTAGAACCGAATTTCTGTCAGAGCGGAAGTTGTACGCTTTGAAGAACTGGATCAGCACAAGGGAAACAAAGGTCATCGTCATCGCCTCTTCGATGCTACGTCCGGAGTGAAGCGCCCAGATGAATAGCCCAATGTTGACAGCGGCTGACCACAATCCACCCAAGAGCATGAGGGTAATCACAGGGCGAGTGAAGATACCTGTGCGCGGATTTCTCGGTTTGCGACGCATCAGGTCCGCCTCCGGCGGGTCTACGGCGAGCGCAAGAGCCGGTAAGCCATCTGTGGCCAGATTGACATAAAGGATTTGAACCGCACTCAGGGGCAGAGGCAGACCCAGAAGGGTGGCCGCCGCCATCAGACAGATTTCACCGATGTTGGATGAAAGCAGAAACATGAGGTATTTCTTAATGTTGTCGAAAACGCCTCGGCCCTCTTCGACTGCGGCGACAATGGAGGCAAAATTGTCATCCGTCAGTGTCATGGCGGCTGCCTCCTTCGTTACATCCGTTCCGGTAATACCCATGGCGATGCCAATGTCGGCCTTCTTAAGCGCAGGGGCATCGTTTACTCCATCGCCGGTCATGGCAACAAAGTGTCCCTTTTTTTGTAGGGCGGTTACAACGCGAAGTTTGTGCGCGGGAGAAACGCGAGCATAGACATCGATGTCTCCCACCCTGTCTTCTAATTCGCTCTCATTCATTGCCTCCAACTCCACCCCTGTGACGATAGATCCGTCCATGAGAATCCCCAATTCCCGAGCAATCGCCTCTGCCGTGAGCGGATGGTCGCCCGTAATCATGACAGGCTTAATCCCAGCCTCTTTGCAAACTTGGACCGCTCCCTTGACCTCCAACCTTGGTGGATCGATCATCCCCACCAACCCGAGAAAGACCATTTCCTTCTCGGCCCTCTCCAGAGTGGCATCCGTTTTTTGAGCCACGGCAAGCACACGCAGGGCCTCGCTGGCCATCTGTCTTGCAGAAAGAAGAATCGCCTCCCTCTCCGAGGCATCAAGAGAAACTTGACCTCTTTCGGTGAGCTGTCCTGCGCAGGAGTTGAGAATAACCTCTGGGGCGCCTTTCGAATACGCAACGATGCCATGAGGGGATTCATGGAGCGTGGTCATTCGCTTTGTTTCAGAAGTGAATGGAATTTCGTTAAGCCGTGGAAACTGACTATCCAGTTCGTTCCTGTGGAGACCGGCCTTCGCCGCAACCACCACAAGGGCCCCTTCGGTGGGGTCGCCTTTAATATGCCATTGGCCATGATCGCCATCTCGTGACAGATGAGCGTCAGAGGCAAGGACGCCCCCCCTTAGCAGTGTGATCAACTGTGAGAATGGGTCGATCAGAGAACCATTTAGTGAGAATTTCCCATGAGGTTCGTAACCTGCCCCGGAAACTTCCAACATTTTGCCGGCAACAAAGACCTTGCGCACGGTCATTTCATCTTTGGTCAGCGTTCCGGTTTTGTCCGAACAGATGACAGAGGTGCAGCCTAGGGTTTCAACCGCCGGCAGACGCCTGATGAGGGCATTCCGTTTGACCATCCGTTGGACGCCAATGGCGAGGGAGATGGTGACGACAGCCGGCAATGCCTCCGGAACCACCGCCACAGCCAAAGCGATGCCGAAGATCAGCATTTCCAGAAGAGGCTGCCCACGGAAAAAACCGAGAGCGACGATCAAAAGAACAACCACAATCGCTGCCCGGGCAAGAAGATGGCCGACCTTGTCGAGGTTCTGTTGAAGAGGCGTCTTGCCCGTTTCAACGCTCTGAAGCAGCTTGGCGATCTTTCCAAACTCGGTCTGCATCCCCGTGGCAACCACCACGCCACGGCCCCGTCCATAGGTGACAACGGTGCCCGCATAGGCTATATTCTTCCGATCCCCTATGGCCAATTCGCTGTCTTCCAGGGCTGCGGCTTGTTTCTCCACGGGAACCGACTCTCCGGTAAGAGGGGCTTCTTCGATCTGAAGGTTGATGGCCTCGATAAGCCTGCTATCCGCAGAAATCCGGTCGCCTGCCCTGATCAGAATGATGTCGCCGGGAACGAGATCCCGGGCCGGAATAACCTCCTCCTTTCCATCACGAATAACGGTTGCCGTAGGAGCAGCCATTTTTTTTAACGCCTCAATGGCGCGCTCAGCACGATACTCCTGGACAAAACCCAGCAGTACGGCGAAGAGCATAATAACCGATATGGCAATGGCTTCGACCGTATGCCCAAGAAGGGCTGAAAGAACGATGGCGACGAGTAAAATGATAATGAGGATGTTCTTGAACTGTTCTCCCAGCATGCTCCAGGGTGATGACCGACGAGCGGCTTCCAGTTCATTTGGCCCATGTTCAGCCAGGCGCCGATCAGCTTCTGCCTTGCTCAAACCACAATCTCTATCACTTTTAAGTGCTGATATCACTTCGTTGATGGTCATCCGGTGCCAATGGCTCATCTTTTATTCCCTCCCTGACACGAAATCTTCAAGAGTCTCCGCCACCTCATCTGGCGATACCTGTAAAACACGCTGGCAAAAAGCCAGACCGGTAAAGTCATTAACCCCGCCTCAATTTCTATCCGGTCTATGTATGAAGCTTTTCCATCCGGCGACCGGCCTACCTTGATCCAATGGTTCCATCTTTTTATGAACCCACTCCGTTCGTTGGAAAGGATCTCCATCCTCTTGTTGTCCACACGCACGACCTTTAAATGGTGCTTCCACCACGCCGGTAGGATATGAAAGAAAAGGAGCCTGGTCTCTATCTTATCTCCTTCCTTCCATATATCCGGGAATGTATCGGACCCAAGAAAACCCATCATCCCCCTTGTAACATAGATTAACGTTTTCGATTTTTTCAGCTCTTTCCAAACAATTTCCGGAGAGGCGTCAAACCGAGTCTTTATTTCAGCGATCATAACCCTCCTCTTTTGCCTCTTAGTCCCATAATCAACCAGCAGTATTAGTCAAAAATGTCAAAGAGCTTTCCGAAACGCGACTTTTTCTTGTAACGGTAATGATCGTCGTGGTCTTTCTCGTAGTAATCCTTATCGTGGTGCTCTACTCGCTTCGCTCTCACCGGACGGAATTCTTCATCCAGGGATGCCTCGGCTTCTGTCATATGAGAGATGATTTTCCCCAACTCTCCCTTGTCAAGCCAGATTCCCCCACATGTCGGACAATGATCGATCACTACGCCATGCTTCGTCGCCTCAGTCATTTTGATTTCACATCTCGGACAATTCATTTTTCTTCTCCTTCCAATTTTTCAATCTTTCGTTTAGTTGAAATCTTCATGATCTCCACGCCATAGATTCGAGCCTTGAAATCCTCTCTTCAATCGGTGGGTGGGTGCTAAAAAGCCTCAGCAAGCCCCCGCCTGAAAGAGGATTGACGATAAACATGTGTGACGTCGCGGGATTGGCCTCCATGGGTATTCTCTGGGAGGCAGCGTGAAGTTTTTTAAGGGCATTTGACAGAGATAAAGGATTCCCTG
The DNA here is from genome assembly GCA_020724025.1 of Syntrophorhabdus sp. The sequence continues at coordinate 4,047 of DYHU01000195.1, forward strand.
CAATCTTGGCTCCACCCTGGTCTGCCCCGTATTCCCTTGAGCGAGAAATCGCCATCTGGACCAACATCGCCGCGATGGGGCCGACAATCATCATGGCGAATGCGGCGACCGGGCTGCCCCCTCTCTCCTCGTCCTGTCTCCCTCCTCCGAATAGTGCTGCCCATTGCGCCATCTGTGCAAGGTAGCTGATAGCACCTGCAATCGTCGCCGCGACAGTACCAACAAGGATATCCCTGTGTTTGATATGGGCAAGCTCATGCCCAATCACACCCGCAAGTTCCTCTTTCGTCAGAATCCCCATGAGTCCCGTGGTTACAGCAACGGCTCCATGTTTCGGATCCCTTCCTGTTGCAAAAGCATTTGGCTGGTCTGCATCCATCAGGTAGACCTTGGGCATGGGGAGTTGCCCCATAGAGGCAAGCCTCCTGACGATACCATAAAGGTCGGGAGCCTCTGCCTCTGTGACTTGTCTCGCCCCGTACATCCTGAGCACGATCTTGTCACTAAACCAATAGGTAATGAAGTTCATTGCAAAAGCTATAACCAAAGCGACTGTCATACCAGACCTGCCTCCCAGCAGTGCTCCAATAAAAACAAACATGAGAGTCAATGTCACCATCAAAACAACGGTCTTCAAATTGTTCATCTTCTTACCTCCTGAGCATTGAAAAGCTGACAAACAAAAAACACTTATGAAAGGAATCTTCTCCTCATTTGTTCCACGAACTGGTATATTGGGTTTCTGATGACTTTAAAGCCCAATAATCTTTCTTTAGACTGATTTTCTCAACAACTCCTCTTTTATGAAGATGCTCTAAAGTCCTCTCTATATCTGCTACCGATACCCTGTCCTTCCCATTGTTCACATCGTTAAGTTCATACCAGAGTTGTAATGGGTTCAGTTGTTTGTAAAGTGAAAGAATATGTATAATATTCTCATTAAGTGATTTCATACTCTTTTGGTCTTCCATTCCACAACCTCCCAATGTACGTTTGGTTGACGATTTCAGACACCCTTGTTCCCTCAGCCTGATCGCTAACCGCAAAGTTACGGTTGTCTTTAGGGTAATCAAGGCTCCTTCATCTTTATTAACAACTTTTCCTTATTCCCTATGAGGAAGTCGACTGAAGGATAGAAGGTGTTTCCCGGTTGATAAAATATTTAAAGGATAGATGTGGGCGGGCGAAATATTGATTTCACAAATCCCTGATCATTTAGGGCATTAATCCTAATTCTTATCAAGCAAAACTCATGCGTTGGAAGATAGGAATCCCTCTGGTTTGAAAGATAATGGTCGTCCCAATCTGAAAAAAGATGGTCAAAACAGACTGGTATTTCGGGTCCAGAGTGACAAAATGTCTCAACGCTTAAAGCCACTAACAGAAAAATTGAAATAGAAACATTGATAATCAGTTTTAGCATACCAATTTTTTTAACCGATAAAATTGTTTTTGTCAATTCAACAAGGATTTCTTCTTACATAACCTATCAAATCAAATATTATCTGTATGTTGCAAAGACGGATTCCACCATTCGATCCAGGTCCCCTCCCGTCCGAAGTTGACGCCTGCCGTTGTTTCGATCTCTCGGATCCAGTCTCCGAGATAGGATGCGTGGTGGATGATGAGCGGGGTGCTGTGTTCAGGAAGAATGTCTTCAAAGAGCCGGTAGAGGAATATATTCCTATCCATCTCCTGCAACGTTTCACCGTCATCCCAGGGCGTAGGCCGGATAAAACCATGATTCGCTCCCTCATCCCTCCGGTAGAGGAACTGGTTTCCGAACCGATCTTTGAGACGGCGCAGCGTTTCAACGCACTTGACGATATCCGTCAGCGCGATCCCTTTGCAGAAATATTGAAGCAACCGGTCGGAGAACGATTCAAAGCCGATCGAAGCAAACATGATCTTCACCTCTTGCGCCTGGGCCTTTAAGACGATCTCCGAAAGTTCAGAGGCGTGTCCATTGATGTCGTCGACCCGGCAGACCAGATTGATCTGCGAGAGCCTGATCCCATGATTTTCAACCTCTTCGAGCAGTTTACCAAGCGAGCGGATGGAATATTCGTCTATGAGTTCGAATGGAATCTTTCTTCCATCGATCTCAGGCAGCCCTTCAATCTGGGCGATAACCCTGTCTCGCTCTACAGGGCCATGAAAACCCTTGTCCCGTGAAACGTCGCAGAAGACACATCCCTCACTCCGAACGTTCAACTCCGGAACCTCTCTCCCCCTGAGTTCGACCGGAGGCGGAAGGCTGACCGTTTGTAACTTATTGGCGTATGGACAGCCGATGGCATTCAACACCTGCCCCAACCGAACCTCGAGCTTCTTGAGAGTATCCGAGAATGTATAGAGGTTCGACCAGTCGACTTTTAGGAATATCTCCTTTGTCCATGGATGTTCGAGGAGCGCATCTCTCAGACCCAGATGTTCCGATCTGAACCCATCGACCGGACCCTGAAGGCCAATATCGACCATCGATCTCAATCCCCTGAACCGGTGTGGATGAGAATCAGCCTCCGGCTCGCCTTTGTAATCCTGCCGGGCCTGCGGTCCTCCCAGAATGGTAACAAAAACCTTCTGCTTCAGTTCTTGCACCAGTTCGATGAGGTCTTTTCTCCCGCAGAGATGCGAGAAGGCAACCCACTTCTCTTCTGTTTTGTAATATTCATCGATGAAACCGAGCAGTCGATCTTTTGAAAAAGACCTCTCGATTCCGACGACGATGGAGGGAATGGAGAGCTTCTGCTGGAAGAATGTCGCCGCCAGTTGAGCCCCAAGAATACCATGGGGTTCCCCTGTATGATGCGTGAAGATGATCATGTTTCGTAACAGTTTAGCGCTTTGAAAAAACTGATCTAATCCCCCTTCATCCCCCTCCTTCGACCAGCTCAGGATGGTGAGCATGTCGAACCATTTGTCAAAAGGGGGAATCCCGCCTTTGGCGGGACTCCTCCCTTTGGTCTCCGACCCAGAGCGGTCTCTGACCCAGAGGGCAAAGGGAGGTTGGGAGGGATTTTACAAGACGATTTCAAACAGCTAAATTGATATCATCTTTCTAATTTTCCGGAATAGGCATGGTAGTTAAAAAGTGATTGGAGACAGAGTTCAAACCTGACCTCAAGGGGGGATCTGCAGACCTACATATTCCATCCGCCGGAAACCGTCACTTCGGCTCCGGTTATAAAACTTGCTTCGTCGGAGGCTAAAAAAACTACCGCATTGGCAACCTCTTCAGGTTGGCCGACCCGCTTTAAAGGGGTATTTTCGATGATCATGTTTCGATATTTTCCGGCCATCTTAGAAACAGTAGGGGTCAAGATAAAACCCGGCAAAACCGCATTGACATTGATCTGATACCTGCCCAGTTCTCTGGCCACACTCTTTGTCAAACC
>DYHU01000706.1 GCA_020724025.1 Syntrophorhabdus sp.
GTGCATCGAAGTGGAATGGGTCAGCGCCGGTGAGATTTGCGAGGCCCTTGCCCTTTTCGGTTTAAAAGAGAAGGCCACTCTGGCCGAAATTAGAAATGTCTATTATCAGAAGGCGCATTCCCTACACCCTGATAAGATAGGAGACCCTTTCAATTCTTCCTCGGAATTTGAAAAGGTGGTAGCGGCTTATAGGCTTCTCACGAAATATTATCACGTCTATCGATCCTTTTCAAGAGAAGAGCGTATTCTCTCCATAGAGGTCAAAACAAATGGTGCAAATAATTTGGAAAAAAAGGATGACGAAGGGGAGTAAAAGAATCTTCTTTGCAATCATTGGGGGAATCATTCTCCTGCCCTTTCTCTGTCAAGAGCTTTCCTGGACAAAAGATGAAGGGATCGATACGGAAATTGAGAGGGTTATGATCTATATCGAACGCTACAACTCCCAGATGTCCTATTCCCTTCGGTTTCAAGTCGCACAGGAAATTTATCGGACAGCCTCGAGAGATCCAAATTTGACGATCCCTCTTCTCTGTGCCCTCATCACCCATGAGTCGGCCAGGACATGGGATCCGGGGATTATCTCTCCGGTAGGGGCAGTGGGCCTGATGCAGGTCCTTCCTTCAACAGCAAGAGATGTTCTGATTTCTTCCTTCTCTGATCAAGAGAGGGAGGAGAGGGGTAAAGATCTTTCAAACAGGGTCCTCCATCAGATTCTTTCCGATCCCGTCAGTAATATTCGCATTGGCTCCCGATACCTCTCCTACCTCATAGATAGAAATGGTTTCATGCAGGGGTTGATCGCCTATTATATGGGCGAATCAAGAATGAAAATTCTTGTGGAGGTAATGGGAGAAAGATTCCCTATGGAGGCCGAAAGATACCTATCCTCCATATATGAATTATATAAGGACATTTCCTGAAATAAATGGGTTTAATGAAAGAAGGAAAATACATTTATTGTATTATTGAGACGAAGATCGATAGAAACTTTGGACCCATTGGCATCGGCGGAAGGGGCGATGAAGTGAACAATATCAGTTATAGAGATTTAG
>DYHU01000196.1 GCA_020724025.1 Syntrophorhabdus sp.
CAACATTAAACTTAACCCTTGTGTCCAGCGCCCCCACTTATGGGTAAGGATCAGTGAGGGGAGAGGGGAAAGGTGAGGGGGGCTAATGAGGAGGGAGAAGCCATCCATGAGATCGATCGAAGCAATACGAAAAGAACTGGAAAAGAGAAGGGCTGAAACCCAACTGGGAGGGGGGCAGGAAAGGATAGATAAACAGCACAAAGATGGAAAACTGACCGCCCGTGAGCGTATTGATCTTCTTCTCGATCCAGGAACATTTGTGGAACTGGACAGATTTGTCACCCATCGCTGCCATGATTTCGAAATGGAAAACAAGAAGTTCTGGGGAGACGGGGTCGTTACGGGTTACGGAAAGGTTGATGGCCGGCTCGTCTATGTCTTTTCTCAGGACTTCACCGTATTTGGCGGCGCCCTCGGAATGGCCTTCGCAGAGAAGATCTGCAAGGTGATGGATCACGCCATGAAGACCGGAGCGCCCGTCATCGGCCTCAATGACTCCGGAGGGGCACGCATTCAGGAGGGGGTGGAGAGCCTGGCAGGCTACGCCTACATCTTTTTAAGGAACGTCCTTGCCTCTGGAGTCATCCCACAGATCTCTGCCATCATGGGACCCTGCGCAGGGGGAGCGGTTTATTCTCCTGTCATGACCGACTTCATTTTGATGACCCAAAAAACAAGCTACCTCCATATCACCGGTCCCGATGTCATCCGGGCAGCCCTGGGTAAGACGGAAACTCCGGATGGGAAACCGATTACCTCTGAATTGCTGGGCGGATCAAAAGTCCATATGGAAAAGAGTGGGGTGGCCCATTTTGCAGGGGAGAATGATAAGGAAACCATTCGCCTCATCAAAGAACTCCTCAGCTTTTTCCCTCAAAATAATCGGGAGAGACCGCCTGTAATTTCCTGCACGGATGACCCCAATCGGATGGACGAATCTTTAAAAACAGTCGTCCCGGAGGACTCTAAAAAAGCTTATGACATGAAGAAGATCATCCTTGGGGTGGTCGATCACGGATACTTCCTCGAAGTCCAGAAGGATTGGGCGAAGAATATCGTCGTCGGTTTTGCCCGATTTAACGGAATTCCTGTGGGCATTGTCGCCAACCAACCCAACTGGCTGGCCGGCTCGCTTGACCCTGATTCTTCTGTGAAAGCGGGTCGGTTCGTCCGCTTCTGCGATTGTTTCAACATCCCCCTGATCACCTTTGTCGATGTCCCCGGGTTTCTCCCCGGAATTGACATGGAGGCAAGAGGCATCATCCGGCACGGAGCTAAACTTCTTTATGCCTTCTGCGAGGCCACTGTTCCGAAAATTACGATCATCACCCGCAAAGGCTATGGCGGAGCATACGATGTGATGTCATCCAAACACATCCGGGGGGATATCAATTACTGCTATCCCACGGCTGAAATTGCCGTCATGGGCGCGGAAGGAGCGGTCAACATCATCTTCCGCAATGAGCTCAAAGAGGCGGAAGATCCAAAGGAGACCCGCGAGAGACTGGTGTCGGAATACCAGATGAAATTTGCAAGCCCTTATAAGGCCGCCGAGCTTGGATATGTCGACGAGATCATCGAGCCTGAGGAGACCCGTCCCAAAATCATCCAGGCGCTGGATATCCTGAAGACGAAAGTCGATACCAACCCCTGGCGGAAACATGGGAACATACCTTTGTAAACGATTGCGGAATGCAGCCCCTCACCCTTCCCCTCTCCCCACTGGGGAGAGGGGAAGGGTGAGGGGAAATCCGCAATTTGAAAATGAGGTTACCTATGTCCAAAAATATTCGAGACGAATTGGAGCGCTGGGAAAAGAACGCTCTTCAAAAGGTCATCTCAAAATCGCCCGAGCGCCAACCCGCCTTTCAGACCACCTCTCATATAGAGATGAAACGCCTTTATACTCCCCTCGATTCGGAAGATATCGATTATTGCCATAGCCTCGGTTTCCCCGGAGAATTTCCCTTCGCCCGGGGGGTTCAACCCACCATGTATCGAGGCCGATTCTGGACCATGCGCCAGTATGCAGGCTTTGCCACAGCCGAGGAGACAAATAAACGCTATAAATTTCTCCTTGAACAGGGACAGACCGGATTAAGTGTCGCCTTCGACCTCCCGACACAGATCGGTTACGATTCCGATCATCCTTTGGCAGATGGAGAGGTGGGAAAAGTCGGCGTCGCCATCGATACCCTAAGGGATATGGAGATTCTCTTCGATGGAATCCCTCTGGATAAGGTTTCCACTTCGATGACGATCAATTCGACGGCGGCCATCCTCCTGGCCATGTATATCGCCGTGGCGGATAAACAGGGGATCAAGAGCGAGGTCCTTCAAGGGACAATCCAGAATGATATTCTGAAGGAGTATGCGGCGAGAGGAACCTACATCTATCCACCTCTCGAATCGATGCGAATTGTCACCGACCTCTTCGCTTTCTGCAAGGAATATGTCCAGCGATGGAATACGATCAGCATCAGCGGGTACCATATGCGTGAGGCGGGTTGCACCGCTGTTCAGGAGGTGGCTTTCACCCTGTCGGATGGCATTGCCTATGTGGAAGCGGCCATCCGGGCAGGCCTCGATGTCGACTCCTTTGCCTCCAGGCTCGCCTTCTTCTTCTGCTGCCATAACAACTTCATCGAAGAGGTTGCCAAATTCAGGGCCGCCCGGAGGCTCTGGGCAAAAATCATGAGGGAGCGCTTTAAAGCGAAGAAGGATGACTCGTGTATGTTGCGGTTTCACACCCAGACAGCCGGATGCTCTTTGACCGCCCAGCAGCCCGACAACAATGTCGTGAGGGTTGCCTTCCAGGCGCTGGCCGCTGTGCTGGGAGGAACCCAATCCCTTCACACCAATTCGAGAGACGAGGCTTATGCCCTTCCAACGGAAGATTCGGTCAGGATCGCCTTGAGGACCCAGCAGATCATCGCCTATGAGAGCGGTGTGGCGGATATGATCGATCCTCTCGGAGGCTCTTATGCCGTGGAATCCCTCACCAATGAGATAGAAAAGAAGGCTCTGGAATATATTGAAAAGATTGAGGCCATGGGAGGAGCCATCAAAGCCATTGAGTCAGGTTACATTCAGGGAGAGATTGGCGAAAGCGCCTATCAGTATCAAAAAGAGATCGAGACGAAGAAACGGATCATCGTGGGCCTGAATCAATTTCAGATTGAGGAGGGCCCTTTAAAAGAAATCCTTCGGATCCGGCCCGAGGTGGAGCAGTATCAAAAAGAGAAACTCGCAAAGGTCAAAAAAGAGAGGGACCAGGCAAAAGTCAAAAAAATCCTTGTCGCCCTGAAGAAGGCGGCTCAGGGAACGGAGAATATCGTTCCGCCTATCCTGGAGGCAGTGAAAGCCTACGCCACCCTGGGCGAAATATCGGATACCCTGAGAGAGGTGTTTGGAGAATATCGAGAAAGGTAATCAATTTCGGATTGCGGATTTCGGATTGCGGAATAAAAACTTAAAAAATGGCAGTATTTTAGCCCTTTGAAAAAATGATCTAATCCCCCTTCATCCCCCTTTGTCAAAAGGGGGAGGTCTTTCTCCTCCCTTTGGCAAAGGGAGGTGGGGAGGGATTTTATAAAACGATTTCAAACAGCTAAATTTTTACAAAAAATGGAATTTATTTTTCCATTCCGAACTCCGAACTATTAACTCCGAACTACTCGACGGAGGAGAGTATGTCTCGTAAGATTCGAGTGCTCATTGCAAAACCAGGCTTGGACGGCCACGACAGGGGCGCAAAGGTCATTGCCCGTGCCCTGAGGGATGCGGGGATGGAGGTCATCTATACGGGTATCCGGCAGACCCCGGAGCAGATTGCCAATGCCGCGATTCAGGAAAGTGTCGATATCGTTGGCCTCTCAAGTCTGTCTGGCGCTCATAATAACCTCTTTCCTAAGGTCGTCCAGCTTCTCAAAGAGAAGCGAGCGGATGACATTCTTGTTTTTGGAGGGGGTATCATCCCCGCAGATGATATCTCGGAATTGAAAAAAGCAGGGATTAAGGAGATCTTTCAGCCGGGCGCCTCCACCGAAGACATCATTAAATACATTAATGAAAATGTGAAAACCATATGAAATGGCCCCCTCACCCTCCCCCTCTCCCCATAGGGGAGAGGGGGAGGGGGAGGGGGAAAAGGAGTCACCCATGCTAAAGAAAATTAACCACATTGCCATCGCCGTAAACAACCTGGAGGAGGCCGCCAAGTTCTATCAGGATGTGATGGGGCTCACCCTCTCAGGGGTGGAAGTGGTGACAGCCCAGAAGACGAAAGTGGGATTCTTTAAAATCGGGGAGTCGAACATCGAACTGGTTCAACCCGCAGAGCCGGATTCCCCTCTGGTCAAATTCCTGGAGGCGAAAGGTCAGGGAATCCATCACATCTGTTTTGAAGTAGAGGATGTGGAATCAGAGGTAAAGGCCTATCTTGAGAAGGGAGCCACTCTGATCGATCAGAAACCCAGGCCTGGAGCTCACAACACGAAAGTCGCCTTCATTCACCCCAAATCCTCAAGCGGTGTACTCATTGAACTCTGTGAACTCCCAAAAGAACATTAAATATTTTTAGATTTTCAACGAGGTGTCCGGGATCCTTCTTTATGAATGGAGAGAGAAGAAAGATTAGGATGCTTGTGGCTCAATAACATTCTGTCTAAAGTCCTTCGGCGTACATTTCTCAATCTTCTTAAAGACCTTTGTAAAGTAACTCTGATCTGGGAATCCCACTTCCAGGGCGATCTGCGAGATGGGTAATTCTCTGTCTTTCAATAAACCCTTTGCTTTATCAATTCTTACCCTCGAGATATAGTCTCCCAGAGTCATACCCAATTCGCCCTTGATGATATGGCTTAACCGGGAAGGACTGAGACAGGTCTCCTTGGCTATTTGTTCCACGGTCAAAGGGTTACTATAATGAGTCTCGATGATTTCAAAGGCTTTCTTCAGCCTCTGATAATTTTTGACATTTCGAGTTTGGTATATTTGATCGGTCAGTTTTTCGAGGGCTTTAACGACCCAAAGGCAAAGGGCCTCCTGATCCTTGAGCTTTGCCAGTTCGGTGACAAATCCATATCGCATTCCCAGCATCTCTTCTATTTTAGCTCCTGCCTCAACTGCCGCGCGAGAGAGGATGATGAGGAGTTCCAGGATCGAGATCTTTAGGAGTTCAAAGTTCTCAAGATACTGAACGAGGATGATGGCCAGAAGTTGATAAAGAATCTCTTTGGCAGCATGTCTGTCTCCCAATCTGATCTTAGAAACAATCTCCCTTTCCTGCTCATAGAAAAGTTTACTCAAGGAATGCGGGGTAAAGTCTCTATCGAGATTCTTGAGATTGTAGATCTGTTCGGCAATCTTCCCCTGAAGTTCCTGAGCCTCACGGACTTTGAGCAAACCACTTAGATCAGGATCAGAAAGGCGGTCGGCCAAACGAAAAAGATGGTGAGCGGCTTGTCTGGCCTCCTCATCCTTCACGATGGGGATGGATGAAAGGGCTTTCGCAAGGGCCCGGGCCTTTTCCGGTTTGCCCTTATGAAGGGAAATAAGTTCTTCAGGTTGCAGTTCAGAAGGGTCGATCAGGAGGAAAGGCGAGGCGACTAAGTTACCCACCAGCTTTCCATCTTCGATCACCGGAGCGGTGATCTGCATGAGGAAATAACAACACTTTGCAATGATTGCCTCGCCCCATCGCATGGCCTCTTGTGCGGCTTTTTGGTGAGCCCTTCGGCATAATCGGTAAGAGAACCCATCGGATTGGAGGATCTTGCAGAAGTGGGCCCTCCGTTTAAAAAAATCAGACTGCCACAAACCCTTGCCTTTCAAATCGATTAGACGTAAAGGAATGGGAGTGGCCTCCGCAAAGGACCTCAGTTGGTTAAGAATCTCGGGATTCTCTTTTAATTTATCTGTCAGAGGGTGTTTGGTCATTCTTCTCTATTCCCAAAAGTCTTTTCGCCGTAGCAGGGGCAGAAGTGGCTTCACGACAACAGGCATCCGCGCCAATATTTTTCGCAAAAATGGGGGTGACCGGAGCCCCTCCAACCATGGTCTTCACTCTTCGATGCATTCCCGAAGCATGGAGGAGTTCGATGGTAAACTTCATCCAGCTCATTGTGGATGTAAGAAGGGAGGACATGGCTAAGATTTTAGCCTCGCTTTTTTCCACGGCATTCACAAATTTTTCCGGTGAAACATCAACACCGAGATCGACAATCTCAAATCCATTCCCTTCAAGGAGAATGATGACCAGGTTTTTCCCGATGTCATGGAGGTCGAATTTTACCGTTCCGATCACCACCTTTCCAAGCACATCTTTCCGGATCTCCTGGATCAGCGGCCTCAGAATGTTCAGACCGATTTTTAAGGCCCTTGACGACATGAGCAATTCAGGAATAAAAAACTCCCCTCTTCTGAACCGTTCGCTGGCTTCTAACATCCCGGGGATTAATCCCTGGTTCAGAATCTTGAATAGGTCCACCCTCTCCATCACCATTCTTTCGGTCAATGTCTTGACTGTCTTGCAATCCCGCAAGACAACCGCTTGTTGGAGTCTATTAAAGGTCATCTCGGCTTTTTCTTCCCCCAGCCCAGGTTGAATCCCGACTGGATTAAATTTCTTCTCCCGATGTATCATAAATCGAGGAACATCTCCTGCTGGATGGATTTGCCTTTTTCAACGATAAGAAAATCTTTCTCCCAAGGCCCTAAGACTATTGCTTTAAAAAGGGTTGGCAAGCCTTTTATTTCCTGATAAGAAATACCCAGGAATTCAGCATTTTGACGGGCAATCCTTCGGTAAGGTTCGATATCATAAGCTCCTGTATTAATGAGTAAAATCCGAGTATAATTTTTCATCTCCTCATGAAGCACCCATCTTGCCGTCTCTTCACCGTAAGATTGAGCATAAGAGTTGAACTTTGAGATGGGCGTCTCTCCTTTTTCTATCCAGCCGGGCGTTAAGTAGTAAGTGCCCGGATGTTGTTTGGCCTGTTCTTGGTATGATTCAGGGGAACCGAGAAAAAGAGAAATGCAGTCGTGAACCCGTGGAACAAACACGAGGTGTCTGCGGGCACAGATTCCAACAATTCCGTTGCTGCATAGACCATAACCCAGGACGACCCCATCATAGTCTTCTTCTGGGATCTGATCAATCTCAGCCTGCAGAGCTTTGGCCATATTTTCTGGAGTCCGGTGAAGGCCATAATCAAAAATCTTAAATTCCACTTGGCCATTTTGGAATTGTCGAATTTCCTGCTCTATAACCGCACAGGCCAGCACCAGAAGTTTCGGGGATTTCAATTTTTCAGAGAAGGGCCTTTCCATATTTGAATGCATTATAAATCATGGATGGAGAGACTGTCAATTGAAAATAGCAGATTTTTACCAAAAATAAGCAGAATCGGACAAGA
>DYHU01000707.1 GCA_020724025.1 Syntrophorhabdus sp.
TCCCCATATCCATCCGCTCACCACGCACATCCAGCCGAAGATCGACCAGATCGCTCCCGCAACTCCTTTTGTCAATTGGATCTCTTCGACGAGAAAGGCAACATAATAGGTGACGTAAATATTATAGGCAATTCCGAAGATGAAATAGATGAGAAAGATGGCCGGGAGGGTCAGGCCGCTTCCTGTGGCCCTGGCTGGACATGGAGCGGTCCTTCGGTCAACCTGGAGCGAAGGGGAATCCGTGTGAGACGGTTTCTCTTTTAAAAGAATGAATGAAAGAAGTCCGACCCCAAGGGTAAGCAAGGCCAGAAGAACCCAGCACTCCCTCCATGCCTCTCCGCCCAGTGTGGAGAGGAGATAGGGAAGCAGAAGGCCTGTGATGATGATACCGACTCCTGTCCCCCCCGTGACAATCCCTAAGGCTCCACCCAATCTCTCTCTTTCAAACCATGTCATGGGCAGGGTGGTCATGGAAATATGAGCCCCTCCTCCAGCGCCTCCCATGGCAAAAGTAAAGATGAGAAGGGGAATAAATTCTGATAACCTGCCGATAAAGAACATGGAGATTGTTCCGCATAGCAATGAGGTGATGATAACTCTTTTTGAACCGAACCGTGTCGCCAGAATCCCGCCCATCAAAGAAAAAAGGAGGTATCCCACAAGGATGCCTCCACTCAGAAGTCCCATCTCGATGTAGTTAAATCGAAGGGACTCCCGCATACTGGGGAGTAGCATGGGATAGGCAAAACGGCCAAACCCCAGACCTGCCATCTTAACGAGAACCCCTACTCCGACTATGATCCAGCCATAGTATATTGATCTCATCGCTTTAAACCATACCTTCCGATATTGACGAAGTCAACTCTTTCTGATAAGGATAAGATACTTCCAGAATATTCTGATAATTTGTCTCTAATACTTATAAAATTGATTTCCCAAAAAACTCCCCTCCCCTGGGAGACTGTATCAAAATGAGGGGAATTCCATGTTTGTCATTCTGAACGAAGTGAAGAATCTCATAGAATCAATAAGTTAAAAAACAGAGATTCTT
>DYHU01000708.1 GCA_020724025.1 Syntrophorhabdus sp.
TGCTTCTCAGATAAACTCGATGGGCTCCTGTTCTTTCTCAGCCTTTCCGATCTCCCCGATAAGAGATGCCTTCTCGCCCATGGAGTGAAGCCTTTCTAAAATTTCTCCGGCCTCCTTGCCTTTAACAATGAGGATCATCCCGATCCCATTATTAAAGGTCTTAAGCATCTCATCTTCCGGAATATTCCCTTTCTCCTTTAAGAATGGAAAGATGGGAGGGACCTCCCATGTCCCTTTGTGGACAATCGCCTTACAGCCCTTTGGAACTACCCTCGGAAGATTTCCTGTAATCCCTCCGCCAGTGATATGGGCGATTCCTCCTATATTGAAATCCCTGATAAGGTTGAGAACCGTCTTCACATAGATTCGCGTGGGGCGAAGGAGCTCCTCTCCCAGAACTTCTCCGATCTCTTCCACCCTTTTGCCGAGGTCCATCTGGTGGTGTTCAAGGATGACCTTTCTCACCAGGGAGTACCCGTTGCTGTGGAGTCCGCTCGATGCGATCCCGATCAACCTGTCCCCGACGGTGACACTGGAGCCGTCGATCAGTTGGGCATCCTCCACAATGCCCACGGCAAACCCGGCAAGGTCATATTCGCCCTCTGCATAAAATCCAGGCATCTCGGCTGTCTCGCCGCCGATGAGGGAACATTCCGCTTCCATGCATCCTTTGGCGATACCGCTCACCACCTTGATCGCTTTCTCCTGGTCCAGCCTCGAGGTGGCGAAATAGTCCAGCAGGAAGAGCGGTCTGGCTCCGCTGACCACGATGTCATTGACGCACATGGCCACCAGATCAATCCCCACGGTGTCATGGCGGTCCATCAGGAATGCGATCTTCAATTTCGTTCCCACACCATCCGTTGAGGAGACCAAAATGGGCTTCTTATACCTCTCAAGGTTGAGAGAAACGCAACCCGCAAAACCGCCGATCTTCGTCATGACCTCCGGACGGAAGGTTGCCTCAACCATCGTTTTGATCGAATGGACGAATGAATCCCCTTTCTCAATGTCAACGCCCGAATCTTTGTAAGAGAATTTTTTCATT
>DYHU01000197.1 GCA_020724025.1 Syntrophorhabdus sp.
AAGTGCATGCCGATGACCTTATCAGGTCTCCGGGTGACGGAAGCAATTTCCGTAATCGAAAGCCCTGATGTATTGGAGGCTAAGATGGTCTCTCTCGCACAGAGTTGGTCCAGTTCCTTATAGACCTCCTTTTTGAGCTCCATGTTCTCGATCACCGCTTCGATCACCACCCCCGCCCCTTTTACCGCCTCGACGATATCGACCGTCCCGTTCACTCTGGACAGAAGCGTATCAGCCTGCTCCTTTGTCATCTTCCCCTTGCTGATTGCTTTCTCATAATTCTTATTAATAATGTTGAGGCCTCCCTGGACGAAGCGGGCCTCGATATCCCTCATAGAGACCTCAATACCTGCCTCGGCACAGATCTGTGCAATCCCGGCCCCCATCAAACCCGCACCCAGCACACAAATCTTTTTGATCTCCATTGTTCCTCCATGAGATAGAAAATAACCTCAAAATATTTCCCCTCCCCTGGTGGGAGGGGATGAAGGGGAGGGGGAACTAAAATCAATTCACCCCCACCCTTTCCCTCCCCCATCAAGGGGGAGGGTTTTATTTTGATATAGACAACGGAAGAGACTTTATCAATAGGAGACTTGTCTTGTCAAGGGTACCCTCTCCCTCAAATCCCGATGGAAACATTCTAGGGGACATCCTATATTGATCCTGTCAAGAGGGAAAACTGGCCCTATTTATTGTCCATCAGCCTATTAAAATAACCCGGCAATCTGGTTTCAAAAGTCATTTGCTGGCCGGTGGCGGGGTGTTTGAAGGAAATCGATTTGGAATGAAGTGCCAGTCTCTCGTAGCCATCATCGGTTTTTCCATATTTTCTATCACCTACAATCGGATGACTTTTATCAGCTAAATGGACGCGTATTTGATTCTTCCTGCCCGTCAAAAGAGTAATCTCCAGCAGACTAAACTGTCTGGTTTCTTTAAGCACCTTATAAGCAGTCTGTGCCAATTTGCCTTTTGTGGTATCAGTTGTAGAATAGACAATGAAAGCCTTGTTCTCGGCCAGATATGAGACAATGATCCCTTCTTTTTGGGGAAGCTGACCGTGAACCACCGCAATGTATTTCTTTTCTGTGTCTTTCCACTGAGCCTGCAAGAGCAGCTTAACTTCTTCGCTTTTTGCAAAGACCAACACGCCGGATGTCCACTGGTCCAGCCTGTGAACAGTGAAAATCCGGTTCCGCGACTTGGCGCAGCCTTTGCGTACATAATCGGTCAGAATGTAGTGAGCCGTCCTGGTTTTGTCAGTCTCCGTCCTGACAGTCAGTAGTCCTGCCGGTTTGTCCACGACGAGAGTATCCTTATCTTCATAGAGTATTTTCAACCCTCTCGGCAGATGTCTATTAGTAAAACGTTTTTTCTTAGGCATATTGAGTACTCTCATATCTTGTGCAAGTTATAGTCGATTGCCACATCGCTATCAAATTGAAAAGTAAGGTCAGAGAAAGCTCGGTAGAGTAATACGGGAGAAAAAAGAAACTGATAAGAACTCGCTCAAGGATGAGTGGAATATACGAAACGCGGAGTTGAATGTCAAACCTAAAGGAACACAAGATATGAAAGAAGGTTTTGGGCCAGTATTCCAGATAACGATTAGTAAATGAAATCTTGCATCATCGTCGAAATCTGTCAACCAACGACTTCAGGAAGAAACATTCATG
The DNA here is from genome assembly GCA_020724025.1 of Syntrophorhabdus sp. Next base: position 1,680 of record DYHU01000197.1, read on the forward strand.
CTGACTATTTTTGTTTGTAATCTAACTCGGGGTCAATGACTTTCGTATATTACGGCATAGTCACTTTCTGTCCGACCAGATCTTTTGGATCAGCGGTGATGACCAGGTTGCGTGTCGAATTCTTGCCTTTGTACATCGCGCAATCAGATAGAAAGATCAGTTCCTCCGCACTCTGGGCGTGGACAGGACAGGCGGATACTCCGATGCATACGGTAATCAGAACATTCAACCCCTCACGGCCCAGGAAGGAGTGGCCGGCCAGCATGGTGCGTATGCGTTCAGCGATCTGTTCGGCTGTGGTCAGGTTGGTGGCCTTTAACACGATGGTAAACTCATCGCCGCCGTAGCGGACTACGACGTCATCATCCCGAACGCAACGGCGAAGTACCCGCGCAACCTCCACGAGTAACTGACTGCCCACCTGGTGGCCGTAAAGGTCATTGACTCGTTTTAAATAGTCGATATCCAGAAACAGCACGGCGAACGGAGCACCGGACTCCCTATGATTAGCGAGTTCGCGGCCGATAGCCAGCTGGAGATAGCGAACGTTGTATAGGCCGGTCAAGGCATCCTGTAAGGCTAATTCTTTGGCGTTGGCGTAAAGGGTGGCGTTATGCCAGGCAAGAGCCGTGTGCCGTCTTATGAAATTAACTTCATCCATTATCTTTGCCGGCCAGGGGTTATCTTGCTCGTGGCGCAAAAGTATGAAGACACCCAATAACGACTCGAGATTGCGTAAGGGAACAATCAAGGTCTCGGCGAAACCATTTTCACGCAGATTCTTGAATTCCCCGCCTGGAGTATCGAAAACGATTATGTAGGCTTCGGCTTCGTCTACGTGTTGGCGCATCGAGGGGATAAGTTCGTCCAAAAAGTTTTTGGATTCGCTGTCTTTCAAGCCTAAAAGCCCTTCCGTTTGAGGTACGGTGGAGATCGACGGCCAGTCCAGATAAAACGCCGCTCGAGGACCTGTCTCCGCCACCAGAGCGGTTAAGGTTGCAGTACGCACACCCTCCCCCTCAAGTTGGGTTGTAATTCGCTGGCAGGCGCTGTAGAGTTTTATAGAGTCCCGCAGTTCCTCGTTTTCCTTGAGCAGGCGGTCTTCCTCCAGGACACGGTGCAAGATCATCAGCATCAATTGCGGCTCGACCGGCTTGGGCAAGATTTCGGCTGCGCCGGAGCGGAAAGCTTCACCAGCGAAACTGAAGCCCTCCAGTTCGACCGACAGAACCACCGGAGTGGCAGGCCGAACCCGCAAAGTCTGAGCGATGTATCTATGGGAATCTCCTTCGTGCGGCAGGTCGATCAGCACGAGATCGGCGGGGAAGCGGGATAGGGTCGTTTCCAAGTCGTTCAGGGCTGCGCCTTCGGCCAGGTAACCGCCGTCGTTAAGGTTTTTCAAATACCAATCGCGCAGGAACTGATCGTCCCCGACGAATAGGATCATCTTTTTACCCAAAGTAGGCAAAACTACTCCTCCCCTGAAATCAAAAACCTTTCCTCATCTACGATGGACTTCGCCGTTAAGTCGCTTCGTAGTTTAAGGTTGATGTCCAAGCAGTCCTCACCCATACAGAATCCCTGCGTAACCCACGAAACTATCGTCCGGCATAATTTCATAACTGGTATAGTAATCGAGGAGAACTCCCTTGTCCGCTCCCAGGGCTTTGCAGGTGGCTATCGCAGAAACGGCCGCACCGGCGCTGCAGGCGCTGTCATTCTCCTCCGCATGCTTCAGCAGGCCTCCAGTATCCATCTTCAATGCATGATCGATAAACCCCTTATCGTTCTCTTTCTTTACCCACTCTACAGCAGATGGACCCATCCCTCTTTTAACAAATCCATAATTGGGACCGTAGTGTGTGAGATCGGTTGAACCGATGGCGAGGATGGAGACTCCCCTCTCTTTCGCCAACCCGGCCACTTCCTCTCCCAAACTTTTTGATTTGAGAGACGAAGGCGACCGGATGGCAAGAAGTTTCGCATCGGGGAAGAAATACTTGACCATCGGCAGTTGAATTTCAATCGTATTGTCGCCACTGGAGGGACTTTCCGTCCTCACTTCGATTCTCTTCATCAGGCTCCTGGCAAAATCCGTATCGATCTCCATATCTCCAAACGGAGTCTCACAGGAACTCTCCATGACCATCCGCGGAAAGTCTCCAGGGCCGAGATGGCCGCCGTAGAGAACGATCAGGTCAGCCCTCCCTTTTGACTTCAGGAAATGGAATACCCTTGCCGCAAGCTTACCGGAAAAATACCAGCCCGCATGGGGGACAATTCCTCCCCGGACTGTTTTCAGTGAGACAGAGGGCGACCAACCCTCCAGAAAGGATTCGATCTCTCTCTGGCACTCCTTCTTATCCGCAGGATACCAGCCCCGAGGCAAACCTCTCACTCTTCGGCTCATAGCTCGCTCCCTATTGAGTAAGGAGTTCGGAGTTCAGAGTTCGGAGCATAAAAATTAAAAACTCCGAACACCGAACTAAATTACTCCGAACTGTTATATTCTCTCAATCGCAGGCATCCCCATCAGCCTGAGCATGCTTTCCATCACGATTTGAAATGCCCGCACCAGTGAAAGCCTGAAGGTTCGTAAACCCTGGTCCTGAAGGTGGATGAATGGTGTCTGGACCTTCGACTCAGGATCGGGGTGTTCATAGAAGTTCGTAAAAGAGGTGGCAAGATCAAAGGCATACTCCGTCAACTGGGAAACCCTTAAATTCTTCCCGGTCCTGACGACCACGGAAGCAAATCTCGATAGGGCTTCCATCAGGCCTCTCTCTGTCTCCGTCAATTGGACAGGGACCGCCTCCTTCCCCCAATGAGTGTCAATCTTTCTTTCTTCGGTCTTCCTCAAGATGCTACAGGCCCGTGCATGGGCATATTCGAGATAGACCCCTGTATCTCCGGTTGTCTTGAGGGCTTCGTCGAAATCGAAGATGATCTGACTCTCAAGGGTGAATTTGAGAAGGTAATAACGGATGGCCGCAGAAGCCAGCGCACTGGCAACACTCTCCTCGAGGGGATGATCTGCCTTCTCCACCACCTTCTTCTTCACCATCTCGATAAAATCCTTTGCCTTCACGCCCGTTCCGGAACGGCCCGACATGGCAACGGATCTCTTCTCTTCCGTCTCTTCCGCGCCTAAAATTCGTGCGGCCTGGGGAGAAAGATTGACCACCTCGTAGGCCAGATGAATCGATCGCTCCGCCTCTTTCTCAAAGCTTATCTGCCGGAGACATTCGCTCACCACCTGCTGGGGATAGCTCTGCCTTACATCGATCACATTGATCACCTGATCAGCCTTTCCGAAACGCTTTGAAATCTGATGGCCGTGTTTGCCCTCCTTCGATGTGGTCCAGAGCATCTCGCCATTGGCCTGCTTTCCCCAGGTCTGATAAAAAAAGTCTTTCGTTAGAAGTCCGAATTTCCAGAGCTGATAGGCGATATCCTTTGCCGTATAGGTGATGCTCCCGTTGGAGCGGACCAGAATCTTATCCAGACTCTTTACCCCTTCGCTCGTTTCCACAATCCCGCCAAAGGGAACAACCCAGCACCCCTTATTCGGCCCTTCTGTCTCGAATCGGAGCCCTCCCCTCTCCTTCAGGAGTTCGAAGGTGGCTTCCCAGAAGCCCTGATGGATGATATCCGACTCCCAGTTGAGAAGGTCGTAAAAGATGGAGAGTTGTGCCACGGTCTCAAGATGGGATTGAACAATCCGAATGGCCAGTTTTTTGGCGAAGATGGCAACAGGGTGTTGCCCGCCTTCGATCTGATGGAGAATCTCTTCCCGCCTCTCCTTCAGGGATGGATCTTTTTCAACCTCACCCTGGAAACGGGCATAGAGGTCCCAGCAGAAATAGTCGAAGGGCCGACCCTTAGGAACCTTTTCCCATATCGATCTAAAATCGGAGGCCCCTTCTTTGAAAAAGGGAGGATCGAGATAGAGGAGGGCTGTGACCACATCGACCACCTGAACCCCGGTGTCATCGATATAGTTGCAAACCTCCGTTGAATAACCGAGCCATTTGAAAACTCTGGCAACCGTATCTCCCAGGACCGAATTGCGGAGGTGGCCAATATGCATGGCCTTATTGGGATTGACACTCGTATGTTCGACGAAGACCTTTTCTTTCTCAACCGATTGGGGTCTCCCGAAGAAATCCCCCTTTTCGAGGGTCTCAGGGATCAGTTCCTTTGCCAGATAAGGCCAATCGACCTTAAAATTGATATATCCGGGAGGAGTAAGCATGACTTCCTGAATATATGGAGGAAGATTCACCTTCAGTTTTTCAACCACTTCCTTCGCAATCTCCATCGGCGGACGCTTTCTCTCCTTGGCAAGCGAGAGGCAGATGGCGCTCGAAAAATCCCCCATCTCCTTCTGAGGAGGAACATTAAGAGGGATCTCCTCTGCCCCCAGAATGCTCTTTAATAATTCTGCTATCCCTTCCCTGATCATCCTTCTCCCTTCCGATCCTTTTTAGGGCAACCCCCGATAGGCGGGGTTTTCCAACCCTGTAATTCCCCAACCCCCGATAGGCGGGGTTTTCCAACCCCGTGATGATGAGTGCGCCTCCGATAGAAAATGCTGGCGGGACAGGAATGTCCCGCCTATCATAATTTAACTCGCTTCGGTCATTTTCGTAATCCCCGATAGATGGAGTTTTCCAACCCTGTAATTCCCCAACCCCCGATAGGCGGGGTTTTCCAACCCCGCCTTGACAATCTTGTCCCGCTTATTCAAAAGAATTTATCGAAATCAGTTTCTTTCCTATACGTTGTTGAGCTATAAACATAGTCCTCTGCGCGCGTCACCATAGCTTTTCTAACCGGATTATCTTCAATATACTTCATTCTCGTTAGCGCTTTCTCTTCATTATCAAGGACGTAATCATAAAATCCACTCTGCCAAATTGAACCTCTTCTTCCAGATACTAAATTTATTCGTCTCGCCGAATATCCCTTAATCGATTTCACACATTCCGAAATATTTTTTTCTTTTGGGATGATAATGAAGTGAACATGGTCAGGCATTATAACAAACGATAAGAGATAATACCATTCCTGTTTCCTTCCAAACAAGATGGCTTCCAATACGATATCAGCTATAACAGTATTGACGAATAAAGGTTCTCTTTTAAGGGCAACCGTTGTCACTAAATAGGGATATTCTCTGATATCGATGTGTTTGAGTTTTGGCATGATATTGATTTTTAGGCAGGGTTAGACTTCGTTGTGAGCTCAGTCGAACGAAAACCCTGCCTATCGGTAATGGGTTGAATGTTGTCGCCTTATTTCCCTCTTTTTTCCAATGACAATGAGATAGACGAGGTTTTCCAACCCCGTGATGATGAGTGCGCCTCCGATAGAAAATGCTGGCGGGACAGGAATGTCCCGCCTATCATAATTTAACTCGCTTCGGTCATTTTCGTAATCCCCCAACCCCGTAATTTCCCAACCACGTCTCGATGCTTGATTATTATTTTTGACAACCGAAAAGTCAAGAAATAGTCTAATGCCTCAGTTATGGGGGGTAATTCCATCTCATTGATAGTAGGAGTCGATAGGCCACCGGCTCATAGAGCCTCTGGCTCGGAGAGCGGGGTTTTCTAACCCCGCTTCCACTATAGGCGGGACAGGAATGTCCCGCCTATCGGGTGTAATTAAATTTTTATCAGGA
>DYHU01000198.1 GCA_020724025.1 Syntrophorhabdus sp.
GTTTACTTCATTGAAGGGGCCAAATGGAGAAAAGGTATTTGAAGCTTATGTTCAACAAAGAACGCCTTCTGCCTATCGAGTTTTCTGGTATTATGGCCCCGGACACAAGCAAATCACCATTGTAGCTATTACCCCCCATCCATAAAACGTGACAATAGCTTTCTGGGCCAATTACATCTGGAGCCAGGAATTCGAATAGAGGATCTGGCCCATCAGGACTCTGGTGGTTTTTACATAATCGAGTTCTTCCTTGCTCAGGGATTTGAGGTCGATCTGCTCTTTGTCCATCACACGATAGATTAATTTTTTCAAATCCTCATGTTTTCCTCTTGCAAAATATTTTATTTCCTCATCGAAGGCATCGATGATGGCTGAGGACATGCCGTATCGTTCAATCATGACGAGATAGGTCTGATTGAGGATAGGCCGGAGGTGATTCGGAGCGCCATTGGAGACATTGGAGAGCCCGCAGGTTGACTGGATTCCCGGGGCGATCTCCTGGAGGTCTTTAAACATCTTCATAAACTCGATACAGCCCGGGACCTGAACCTGGCTCTGGGGGCTGGTGATCGGGGTGATGATGGGATCGATCCAGATATCTTCATTCGGGATGCCGAACTCCATGGCTTTCTGCATCAGTTCGGCGGCCAGAACGCCTCTCTCATTGGCGTCTCGGGGAAGACCGGAAGGTCCCCAGAGCAGGGCGACGATTCCTGCGCCATACTTTTGAGCAAGGGGGAATTTGGCCTCCATGCTTTCCGGACGGGCCATGATCGAGTTGATCACTGCCTTTCCTTTTTTATTTTTATAGACCCGGAGTCCTGCCTCAATGGCTTCTGCATTGATGGTATCGAGATAGAGGGGGGTGTCCACCACCTCCTGAACGGTTTTGACGACCCACTCCATCAACTCTCCTCCGCCTTTTCTTGCAGGGCCCAGATTGATATCGAGATAATCCACGCCGGCACCGGCCTCGGCAATGGCCATCTCCTGGATGGGTTTTGGATCTCTCTCCCTCATTGCCGTACCGATCTTCTTCACAATGACATTGAGGTTTTCTCCGATGAGGATCATGGCATTGCTCCCGCAATGAGTTCGGAGTAATTATAGTGAACGACCCAATAAAGTAGTCATTGCGAGGAGCGAAGCGACGTGGCAATCTCCTGAGATTGCTTCACTTCGTTCGCAATGACACTTTGAGGATGTCAACTTTTTTAAGTCGTTCACTATAGTTCGGAGTATTTTATTTTAATTCTTTACACTCCGAACTCTGAACTCCGAACTCCGAACTTTTTGTTTAACCGCCCATTTTCAGATAAGCAGGGATATGGGCGGCCTCTCTTGGTCCGATTTTAACCTTCCAGTCCGGGCCGAGCTCTTCTTCGAGATCTCCGCTGATGACCGCGACTGCTCCGGGGATGATCACCTGCCGGTGTTTCACTTTGTCAGCGATGCCGCTCTTTTTGATGAAGGCGCCGATCGCATCTCCCACGAATTTTCCAGCAGCCCAGGCCGTGAGCACGGAGAGCCCTTCGGTATCCATCACCAGAAGCCAGCTTGGAATCCGGCTCGATTCGATCTCACCGGAGACGATGAAATAAGTCAGCGAGAAGTTGACGGTGATCAGAACAGGAGAATCCTCTCCGGGATTACCGATGGGATAGATTCCCTGCTGCATCGTCATGGGCCGTTGAGGGTCAGTATAGATATTGAGCCGTTCAACGAGAAGGGGAAAGAGGTTCTCTCCCCGGAAATCTGAAAGGACGATGATCCCCGCATATTTTGCAACGAAGGTGGCGGCGACAAGGGTTTCTTTCATCGGATCATTCGTCATTTCACAGGGAAAGGTGATGGTCGGAAATCCGAGGCAACGGTTTTTCTGGAGGAGGGCCGACCGACGGATTAAGACCTGATCTTCAAAGGCCCTGCGAAGGGTTCTCGATCCGGAATCGAGGACAAGGTCTTTGAGACCCGCGGCCATCAGTTTTTCGGTCAGCCCGGAGAGGGCCTCCAGATTGTCCGCTCTGACCGTTAGAGGACATTTGTTCTCCACGGCAAGATTGGCCAGGGCTTCGAGGTTTCCATCGGTAGCCGAATAGATCAATGGAACACGGTCAGAGGAGGCTTTGACTCCTGCAGTTAAAGCCTCCACCTTTTCACTCATCAAAATGAGGGCGGCATCCGTTTCGGACCTCACCTTCTTCACCAGGGCTTCAAACTTCCCCGGGTCTCCGGACTCATTCTTGATGGCAATCATTTCCGGTCTCAGGGTTAGCCCCACTCTTTCATACCTCAGCTCATTGAACCGCTTCAGGCGGTCTTCGATTTCAGGCTCAGGCATCGCATCGCTGATGAGGATGGCAAAACCCGGTTTGTTCACGAAGGTTTTTTCATGACGAAATTGAACGGTTTCTCCCCCAATCTTCACCACATTTTCACCTGAGCCAATGGCGAGAGGTCGTATGGGAGGGGCGGACGCTTCGGAAAGCTGGGCCTTGGCTTCCTCAGACACATAGGGGCAGGAAGTTAGTTCCGCCTTTCCTGCGGCCAGGTTCATGGCGAAGGCGAGACAGGTCGGGACACCGCACTCCTTACAATTGGTTTTAGGCAAGAGTTTAAAGATCTGGATTCCTGTCAACCCCATGGAAACTCTCCTTTCAAAGCACGTGATCGGTGAGTCGTGATTGGTGATTCGTCAAACAATCATCAATTTCGAGCCACGATTCACGAGTCACGAATCACGTTCAACTACCCCAGGATCGGATCCATCGAGAGGGCGGGATGGTTTTTCTCCGTGAGGAAAGGAAGAATTTCCTCTTCGGTGACCCCGATGGTTTCGTCCGCAATCATATCGATGAAATCCGGAATGCCGATCTCCTGAGATCGTCTGATCAATCGCTCCCTGATCTCATCCTTGAGCATTTTAGGCATCCAGACGAGCCGCTTGATCCCGCCATCTCCGACCAGCCACTTTCTCTGCGTGATATTATATTTGCTGTGGCCGACGAAGCCGGGCGTGACCTGACCCCCTCCCACTGAACCCGCCAGGGTGGTGAACTTCATCCCGCAGGGGGTCATCCCCGGAAAGTCGCGGTTGACCGTCATCACACCGTTGCACATCGGGAGGACAGCCGCAATACATTCACAGCAACCGCAGGTGGTCATCGGATCGTACATCAAACTGTAGAAATTGTAGTGGTCGACCTTCTGACGGGAGGCTTTATAGACGAATTCGTTTACGCCCTTCCACTGGCCGAGTTTGGGATCAATGACCTCTCCTTTTGGAACGGGCTGGTTCGGCCCGGTGGCATTGATCTCAAAAGAGGCTTTGCAATCCATCCAGTTGTAAGCGCCGCAAAGTCCTGTCCTTTCCGGGCTGATGACACAGACATGGCTGGGCGCAAAGGACTGGCAGAGGGTGCAGGAGTAGAAGGTGTCTATGGTCTCATCCGTCATCCCCTCGATACGGACATCCCTCTTCTGGTAGACCTCCCTTGCCTGAGCGAGGATCTGATCGACCTTCTCCTGATCGGTATAGATCTTGACCTGGACTTTGTCGAAGATGGCTCCAAAGTCCTGATGAAATTTTGCGTGGAGGATCTTGCCGAGATGGGAGAAACGAAATCCCTTTTCCACAGCCCCCTTGCTAATCCGAATCCACGCAATGTCCCTCTGACCGATATGCATCACTCCCTGGGCATAGTTGATGAGATGGTGGATCTGCCGTTCGAGAATCGGTTCAAAGTCTTCCTGCATCTGCCGGCCTGCCACCTCAGCGACGATGGCAATGGGAAGCTGTCCGGGAGATTCTGTCTGATCGAGATCAGGCCCGATGAGAACCACTTTGCCATCTTCAACTTCATCCATGGGTCGGGAGGTGACCCACTCCACCGCATGGGTTCTTCCTCCTCCGCATTCCATAGAGATATCCTCACCCCTGACCCTTTCCCCCTCGAAGGCAGGGCCATAAGAGACAGGGATCGGGACTTCGGCGACAGCCACCTTTAACCCTCTCACCTCTGCGGCTCTCTGGACGATCTGGTCATGGGGGACGTTTGAAACGACATGCTCATAAGTGCAGACGCCTGTGGGGAGGATCTCGGGGATGGGGGTATCGGCGATTGTCGGAAATCCCCAGTTGATGGCGCCGGCGGCATTGGTATACCATTCATCCGTGACAAATCCGAGGGGCATGACAAAGGCAAAGGTGCGATCTTTGTTGTAGATCAGATTTTTCCGGAAGTCACCGGGTTTGACTCCGCCAAAGGCCATGGCGACCCTGCAGGCAAAGCCGATGGCAAAGACAGCAGCAGAGACATCAGGGCCAAAGGAGACCAGCCTCGTGGGCCATCCGATCTGAACGCCTGCCTCCACCAACTGTTCGGCAAAACGTTTTCCTTCATTTTCAGCGCACATAAAGACATAGAGGTTCTTCTCCTGAAGCTCTATGGCGATTTTTTTTGCAATCTCGGGTGATGGCGCGGCGCCCACGATAGCGGCAAATCCAGGCGCAGTGCCATCCACAAATTCGACCCCACGTTTCCGAAAGATGACATCATCGGCTGCGCCCAGCCAGATATTATCAGGCAAAGGGTCTTCCTGCTTCGTATAGAAATTCGGATTTTCGAGATAACGGATGGCCTCGATGATCTCCTCTGCGAAGAAGGTGGCCATTCCTGCATCGAGGGCCGGACCTAAATAAGGGAGATTCACCTTTTCTTTGACCAGAGGGGGAAGAAGGGATCGGGTTCTCTCGAGAACGGGTTTCACATCCCCCAATTTCTGGATGGGGACTCCGAGGATGGCGTAGATGATGGGCAGATAATACGCCGTATTGGGAAAGCCGACTTCCTGATTGGGCCCCCATTTCTCCAAAGCTTCTTCATATTTCTTCTCGGCCCTTTCGACAACCTTATGGGCTCCCCTGATTGCGGCAGATGCAATGATCTTGGACACGTCTCATTCCTCCATTAATCAATTAATCAATTAAATTCCAATAACCAATAACCAAATCCCAATCCCGCCAGGGCGGGACCAAATAATTCCCAATGAACAAATTTCAATCACCAAGATATAGGTAGTAAATTGGTCGTTGGAATTACATGGAAAATAACTCCCCAAAATCTCCTCCCCCCTTGCGGGGGAGGATGAAGGTGGGGGGTAATCATAAGTCACATGGTCACCCCCACCCTATCCCTCCCCCATCGAAGGGGGAGGGAAGTTCTTATTATTTCCATGGTTCGTGAGTGATAAGCTTATCATATAAAATTTATATGGTTATTGATGACTGGTAATTGGTTATTATCCATCAGGCAGCATCCAGTTCTCTTCGTTTGGCCATATCAAAGAGGACGCGATCCCTGGCCTTGTCAATGCCGAGGGCTTTCCGCTTCTTATCGATGTGTTCGATCATCAATTTTGCGGCTTTTATGGGATCGGGTTCAAAGCCCCACTTTCCCTTTAAACTGTTTTCAAATTCCTCAAAGAGAAGTTTCGTTACCTCTTCACTTCCTGTGGTCGGCCAGGTCACGCCGAATACGGTGAAGATCCCTGAAGCGACAAAATAGTGGCCAATGGCGATCGCCTTTTCGCTCATCCACTCCAGCGCCGCACCGGCTGCAGGAAGGTCACTGATATCATCTCCCAGACCTCCGTCCTTGACCACGGCCGTGGCCGCCATCAGAATCCGGCTGTTATCCACACAGGCGCCCATATGGAGGACGGGCGGGATGCCTACTGCCTCGCAGACAGAGGCCAGGCCGTCTCCTGCATATTGCCTTGCGGCTTCCGGAGTGAGGAGACCGCCTTTGCCTGCGGCCATGGCGCTACAGCCGGTGACGAGGACGATCACATCGTTCTTGATCAATTCCTTGATGAGGGTGAAGTTGGGATCATCGTGAGTGACGCGGGCGTTGTTACAACCCACCACGCCTGCAATGCCACGAATCCGACCGTTGATGATATTGTCGTTGAGAGGCCGGTAAGAGGCCCGGAACATCCCACCTAAAAGATAGTTGATCGTCTCATGGCTGAATCCCACGACCGTATCGGCTGTCTCGGACGGGATGTCCACATTGGGTTTGCGATTCTTAAAGTTTTCGATAGCCTCCATGATAATCTTCTTCGCCACATTGGGAGCGCGATGTTCGTCAAATTCTATGTGCATGGCTCCTTCGATCTTGGCCCGGGGCGATGTGGTGATGAGCTTGGTGTGGTAGCACTTGGCCACCTGTGCCAAAGACTGCATCTCGCATTGAACATCGACCACCATGGCATCGACCACACCGGTGACAATGGCCAATTCCTGCTGCAAAAAATTTCCTCCCACCGGAATCCCGTGGCGCATCAGGACCTCATTGGCGGAACAGCACATCCCTGTGAGATTGATTCCTTTTGCGCCCACCGATCGGGCGGCCTTCTGGATTTCGGGATCCTGTAGCACTCCGACGATGATCTCAGGAAGAAGGGGTTCGTGTCCGTGGATGACCAGATTGACCTCATCCTTTTTAAGGACGCCGAGATTGATCTTTCCGTATACAGGGACGGGTGTTCCGAAAAGGACATCCTGGAGCTCGGTGGAGATCATTGAGCCTCCCCATCCATCGGCCAAAGCGCACCGGGCCGCCGCATAGAGAAGGTCCTTATATTCCTGATCCACTCCCATGCAGGTTCGATGTAAGAGCTCCACGACTTCCCGATCGATCCCACGTGGAAGGATCCCAAGATTTCTCCAGATCTGCTGTCTTTTGAGGGGAGCCCTCCTGGCAAAGAGAATCTCCCCTTCCTGCCGTCCGAATTCGGATAGAGCCTTCTCGCCCACATCGATGGCAATCTCCCGGACGGATCGGTTTCCGATCTCAATCCCGAGGTCCATTGCCAGTTGATAGAGTTTCTGCTCGTCCTTGATTTCAAAACCAGGGACCTTGCCTTTGGCCGTGGCCAGAAAGACTTCAGTCACACCTCGTGCATGGTCGGAGTGGGCGGCTGTTCCTGCGGCCACCATCCGCGCAAAATTGCGGGCGGAGATCGTCTCTGCCGTTGCACCACAGAGTCCCACCCTTCTGGTCTTCTCCTCTCCCTTCTTTTTGGGAGCGGGGACGCGACAGGGTCCCATGACGCAGTTTTTGCAACAGCTTCCCTCTGCTCCGATGGGACAGGGTTTCATGGCATCGGCCCTGTCAAAGATGGTTTCACAACCATCGGCCTGTGCCTTCTTCAACATATGAATCGTTGCCGGATCAATGCTCTTCTTTTCCAAATCGGACATGTATTCCTCCCTTATAACCCCCCATCTCCCCCCTTTACTAAACTGATCCTTACCCATAAGTGGGGGCGCTGGACACAAGGGTTAAGTTTAAT
>DYHU01000709.1 GCA_020724025.1 Syntrophorhabdus sp.
TCTTCGGATCCTCGGGCCAGGTGAAGGGAAGGTGAAAGACCTCTCCCGGCCTCTTGGCCTTTTCGAAGACGGAAAGGGCTTCGAGCAGAACCTTTCTCTGTCCTTCTCTGTCCCCTATCTGTCCCACCGGCCTAGCATAAGGATGTTCAACTGCGGCTGTCCGGGGAATACCCACGGCTCGATGAAATTCCCATGTCGGATTGAGAACAACGGTGGAAAACCCCGCTTCTTCCAGGACCCTTGCGGCCAGTCCAACAGACTGGCAACAGAAAGGTCAGGCAGGGGTGAGAAGAACCGCCTCCACCCCTTCGAGTTTCATCTTCTTAGATATGGGCTCGATGGCTTCTGTAAGAAAATCGGCATTCTGCCACTGAAAGCCATAAAAAGAATAGGCGGTCGGAGCGAGGCGGCCGATGATTCGCTCCTGTTCAAACTCTGCCATCCGGGCCAAGGGAAGGATCACATTGATGTCCTGCTTGACAAGGTTGGTGTTGATATGGAGGTGATTGACATCGATCTCCTTCTCGGTCGTTCCTCTCGGAATGGCTCGAAAAGAACGATCGCCCCAGAGGGGTTCCCTCTTCTCCCTCTCCATATCAAAGGGCGGATCTGTCTTTAGGCTGATACCGGCGCTCGTCACAAGGGCCAGGGTCGCCTGACTCAAGGATTTGTTCATCGGCGTCCACGGAATGGTTCCCTGATACTCTTCATCAGGAATAAAGGTCCGAACCCAGGCTTTCAATCCCGGCGGAAGAAACTTAAACCCATCCACCATCTTCATCTGCTCCATCTGATCCTCCTTTAACACTAAGCGTTTTGCGATTTTTGTAAGACTTTAGCCTTTTGAAAAAGCCATCTTCCGTCTTTCCCGCCCCGTATCAAGTACGGGGTAAACTCCGGCGGGAATCCAGACTCCGTCCCTGCGAAGGCAGGGAACCAGAAAGAACTGGATTCCTGTTTCCACAGGAAACCCTGGATTCCTGCTTTCGCAGGAATGACATGTTTGGAAGCTTCTTCCATTTGTATACAGGCTTTCAAACAACTA
>DYHU01000710.1 GCA_020724025.1 Syntrophorhabdus sp.
CTCCATCACCACAAACCATTATCGAAGCCTTTGAATCGAGGGTGGAGAAACATCCTGATAAGACGGCGATCATCTTTCTTGGGACGACCTTCTCTTACTCCCGGATAGGGGAGTATGTAAAAAGATTTGCCGCTGCCCTGCATGAGATGGGAGTGAAAGAGGGGGAGAAATTGATCATCTATATTCCCAACTCCCCCCAGTGGGTGATCGCATGGTTTGGCATTCAGAAAGCAGGAGGGATCGCTGTTCCCATTACTCCTATTTATACGTCCCATGACCTTCAGTACATTGCCAATGACAGTGGTGCGGAGACCGTTATCTGTGCCGACACCAATTACGGATATGTTCAGAGAGCCATGGCCGGCTCCAACATCAGAAGGATCATTGTGACCAATGTGGTCGACCTCCTTCCATGGTGGAAAAGGGTATTCGGAAAGGCTTTTGATAAAGTTCCGACGGGAAAGGTCTCAAGGGATGACAAGACCTATCTCTTCGAAAAGTTGATGCGGCAATCCATCTCTCTTCCTCAGACAACCGGATCAAGGGGAGACCGGATTGCGGAGATCCTCTATACGGGCGGGACGACCAAATTCCCGAAAGGGGTTCCCATCACCTATGACCTCTTCCTGGAATGTGCGGAGGAACAATTAAACGTGAGCGCGCCCCTCTTCCCGATGGAGGAGAATGCGATTCTGGCCGGCGCCCCTTTGTTTCATATCCTCGGTCAGGCTTGTGAGCTTGCCACGCTCTGTTTCGGAGGCACACTGATTTTGCAACCCAAAGTCAATCTGGATGGGATGCTGGAGACGATCCAGAGGTTTAAGGCAAAGACCTTCGTCGGTGTGCCTGCCATTTACCGGATGATCCTGGAACATGACCGGGTTGATTTTTATGATTTACAATCCCTTCAATACTGCTTCTGTGCGGGCGATGTCCTGCCGGTTGAAATTGGCACCCGGTGGTTTGAGAGATATAAGAAGCTCATTTACCAGGGCTATGGGGCGACCGAGACCTGCGGAGGGGTGACCATGTGCCCGG
>DYHU01000199.1 GCA_020724025.1 Syntrophorhabdus sp.
GGTCTGCCTTTTCGGTTAATTCGTTTAATCGTTTCTCTACGAAAAGCCTCTTCTCCTCAAGATAGTCCCGGTCTCCGTTGCGATCCACATAGATAGGTTCCCCCCAGATGAAGACTCCCTTTGAAAAGGGATAGGGGAGGAGAAAGCGATCCCAGGTTTTAAAAATTTTCTTTTTCGAGGCGCTGAAGGTGAGTGGAAGAATGGGATTCCCGGTCCGCCTGGCCAATTCGATCACACCGAGCTGGAGGCGGTGGCGCGGCCCTCTGGGGCCGTCCGGGACAATGGCCATATCCGATCCATTCTGAATCGCCTTTACCATTTCTCTGATTGCGGAAGAACCGCCCCTGTATGAGGAGCCGAAGATCGGATTGAGCCCGAATCTTTTTAAAGCCCTTCCGACAATCTGGCCATCGCGATGGGGCGAGACGAGAAAACTCAACCTCTTTCCCTGATAGCCAAGGGGCATCATCAGGAGCCTATCATGCCAGAAGGCGCCGATATACGGGATGCCTTTCTCCAGGAAGGATCTCTGGATTTCCGGATTGACCACTTCGAATCGCATGGTCCGGCCCAAAACTTTGATGACCCGGTAAGCCAGCCAAGGGCCCAACCAACTCACCAACTTTTTCTTGATCAATTTCATTCCCGTCATTATCAATCGTTCAGAGTAATTCGTCATATAGTCGCATAGTCCATTAGTCGAATAGTTAAAGACTATACAACTATGAAACTATTTGACTATGCGACGACTCAGTAGATTTTCTTCGCCTTCGGTATTTTCCAGACCCTCATCCCGTCATCTCTGAATTGAAGGTCATAGAGTCGCCGGTATTCCCCATTGAGCCCCATCAACTCTTCGTGAGTTCCCTGTTCCACAATCTCCCCATCGGAGAGAACGATGATCCGATGAGCATTCCGGATGGTGGAGAGACGATGGGCGATGACAAAGACCGTCCGGCCTCTCATCAAGGCGTCCATGGCCACCTGGACCTCGGTCTCGGAGTCGGAATCGAGGGAGGAGGTGGCCTCATCAAGGATCAGAATGGGAGCATTCTTTAATAAGGCCCGGGCGATGGAGATGCGCTGGCGTTCTCCGCCGGAGAGCTTCACTCCTCCTTCTCCGATGGGGGTATCGTATCCCTGATGAAACCTCTGAATGAAGTCATGGGCATTGGCCGCTTTTGCGGCTTCGATGATCTCCTGATCCGATCGCATGAGGCTTCCATAGGCGATGTTGTTTCTGACCGTATCATTAAAGAGGATGGTCTGCTGAGTGACCAATCCGATCTGTTCCCTCAATGATCTCAGGGTGACTTTTCGAATATCAAAACCGTCAATTAGAATCTGACCCTCCTCCACATCGTAGAAGCGGGGCAGGAGATTGACGAGAGAGGTCTTCCCCGCTCCGCTCATCCCGACGATGGCGATGATCTCACCCACTCTGACATGGAGGTTGATGGCTTTGAGCACCGGCGTATGGTCATATTTGAAGGTGACCCCTTTAAACTCGATCCCTTGCGAAATCGGAGGAAGCGAAAGGGCATCCTTCTCCTCTCTCACCTCCGCCACGGTATCGAGGAGTTCGAAGATCCTTGCCGCGGCGGCCAGGCCTTCCTGCACCTCAAGATTCACCTTGTTCAGATTTCGGACCGGGGCATAGAGCATCAGAAGCGCGGTCATAAAAGAGAAGAAGGTTCCGGGAGTCACATCTCCCCGGACCACACTGTATCCGCCCACCCAGATGATTACGGCAATCCCGATTCCTCCTAATAATTCCATCAAGGGATGGGAGAGAGCCCTGATCTTCACCCGCTTGAGGAAGATTTTGAAGTATCGTTCATTCTCTTCAGCGAACCGTCGCTTCTCATACTCCTCCATGTTGAATGCCTTGACGATCCGGTTGCCGGTGATCGTCTCGTGAAGAAAAGTGGTGAGGGAGCCCATCCTCTGAAGGCCTTTTCGACTAAACTTCCGGAGCCTCTTTCCGAATTCTTTGATGGGTATGATGGCAATAGGAAAGACGATGAAAGCGATGATTCCCAATTTCCAGTCCCGGTAGAAGACAACGCCAGTGAGCCCCAGGATGGTCACGGCATCTTTAATGAGGCCGGTGACCGCATTGGAGACCGATCCCTGGACGAGATTGACATCATTGGTAATCCGGGAGATGAGGACACCGGTGGGCGTTCGGGTGAAGAAGGAGAGGGAGAGATTCTGAAGGTGGTTGTAAAGCTTCTCCCTGATGTCAGCCACCACTCTCAGGCCGACAAAGTTCATCAGATAGGCCTGACCGTAATCGAAGGCGCCTTTCAGGAGAAAGAGGAGAATGATGGCAATAGGGAGCAGAAGGAGCATCTCCATATCCTTCTTGAGCAACAGGTCTCCGAGGTGAAGCTGAATGATGATATTTTTTACAACGGGCGGAATTCCCTCCTTCTTAAAGAAGACGCCATCCATGGCCGGCTTAACCAGGAAGGCTTGGCTCGCGGTCAGGAGGGAAACGAAGATCATACAAGCCATGGCAAAGGCCAGTTTGACCCAGTAGGGTTTTACGAGTTGAAGGAGGCGGCGGTAAAGAGCCATTTCAATTCTCAATTCTCGATTGTCAATGATCAATGACCAATGACCGGATAATTTACACATAGTGTAGTGCGTCAATAATCACTTTACAATACGTTCGTGGTGAGCCCTTCCTTCGACTTCGCTCAGGACATTCGGAAAAAACCGTTCGTCCTGAGGCTCTCGAAGGATGAATCCCGCGCATCGCGGGACTCAGGGTGAACGGGGTATGTAAAGAAGTGTCAGACGCAGTACAATAGAATGGTATCATACTTGTCGATCATACAGCAAGGAGAGGACGATGCGGGCGGCGCGCCGGGCCGCGCCCGGTTCTCCAAGGTTCTGGCGCACCTCTGCCATCGATTCGATGGTCTTCCCGTAAAGGACCGGATCTCTTAAGAGGCGAAGGGCCTCCTCGGCAATCCTCTCCGGGGTGACCTCTTCCTGGAGAAGTTCTCTGGCGATCTCCTTTCCTGCGACCAGATTGACCAGTCCGATATGGTTTACACGGATCAACGCCCTGCCCACCCAGTAGGTGAAAGAAGAGACCTTATAGACGATGACCATCGGTTTTCCGAGAATGGCCGCCTCAAGGGTTGCTGTCCCGGAGGCGGTGATGATGAGGTCGGAGAGATTCATCACATCATGAACGAAACCCTTGATGATTTTTACCGGTATGGATCCATTTTTCGTCCAGGAGGAAAGGGTCGATTCAGAAATGGACGGGGCTAAAGGGAGGATAAACTGAAGTTCCGGCATCTCCCTCCGGAGAAGGACGGTTGAATCTAAAAGGGGGGAGAGAAGCCTCGCCACCTCCTCTATCCGGCTTCCGGGAAGAAGGGCAATGGTTCTCCGTTTCGGATCGAGACCGAATTGCCGGAAGGCCTCCTCTTTCGGGAGCAAGGGCTTGACGATATCGAGGAGAGGATGTCCTACCCACTCCACATCGACTCCTGCGGCTCGATAAAGAGGGACCTCGAAAGGAAAGAGGACGACCATCTTCCTCACCCGCTTGGCAATCGATTTCACCCTCCAAGGTCTCCAGGCCCATATCTGGGGGCTGATATAGTAGAGGACGGGAATACCTTTCTGACGGGCGATTCCGGCAAGCCGGAGGTTAAATTCCGGATAGTCGATCAGGATGACCAGATCCGGCCTCTCGTGCTCCATCGCTTCTTTCAGCTCCTGAAGCGCCTTGAGGGCGGTTCTGAGTTTGCGGAAGGCTTCTGAGATCCCGACGACCGAAAGGGAGTGGGCATGGCGAAGAAGTTTCATCCCTCTCTTTTCGAGACCCTCTCCGCCGACACCGAAAAACTCAATGTCCGGATCGATCTCCTGGATAGCCTCCACGAGATGGGCTCCGTGGAGGTCTCCCGAAACTTCTCCGGCAACGAGCAGGATCTTTTTGGATTTCATTTATCCCCATGTCTTATGATTTAACCGTTCTTCCATCTTTCGGATGATCCTGAGGGCAAGCTCCAGAACCTGCCTCCCATCCCTGCCGGAGACCTTCGGTTCTTTTCGATCCCTTACGCTCTGGAGGAAGGAGCGGATCTCCGCCTCGAGGAGATCGCCCTTTCTGACCGGAATCTCTTCCGCCGACATTTCAGGGAGACGCCCCTTTTCAGGTCGGATCACCTTTTTAGAAGAGGAGGCCTTCTGTAAGAGGTAGTCGATCGTCAATGTTCCATCAGGCTGAAAGATTCTGGTTTTACGCACCTTCTCCTGGGATACCCGGCTGGCGGTCAGATTGGCCCTGCCCCCATTTTCGAATTCGATTTGCGCATTGGCGACATCGAAGCGAGGGGTGAGGATGGGAAGCCCGGTTGCATCGAGGCGCTTCACCCTTGAGTTAACCAGGTTCAAAACGATATCGATATCGTGGACCATCAGATCGAGGACCACATCCACATCGGCTCCTCTTCCTGAGAAAGGGGTCAATCGTTGAGATTCAATTAAGAAAGGGTGGTGGATCATTCCTTCTACGGCGAGGAGGGCTCCGTTAAATCGCTCCAGATGGCCCACCTGCAGGATGAGGCCTCTGGAGTCCGCCAGAGCGATCAGCTCATCGGCCTCCTCAAGCGTGCCGGCGATGGGTTTTTCAAGAAGGACATCGATTCCCTGAAGAAAGAAATCTCTGGCGATGGAGTGGTGAAAGGGAGTGGGAACGGCAATGCTGACGGATTGGACTTTACCGAAGAGATCGGAGTGGCGGGAGAAGGATTGAACCGGGTATCGTTTTGCAATCTCCTTGCAACGAAAAGGATCGATATCGACCACTCCCGCCAATTCCACCCCTTCCATGTTCAAATATTTTTCCACATGGAATTGGCCGAAGTAACCACCACCGACCACACCCACCCTGATCTTTTTCACTTATCGGCAGATCCCCCTCTTGGTCTGCTGGATGAAGCGGAGGAGGTGTTCGACCTCCGGTGTCCGGGAGATTTCGGACTCTCCCACCTTAATAATCGCTTTCTCCATTGTCAGACCGGATCGAAAGATGATGCGGTAGGCTGTCTTCAAAGCCCTGATGGTCTCTTCGCGAAAGTTTTGGCGTTTCAGTCCCACGGTATTCAGGCCGAACAGCTTAGCCCGGCTGCCTGCGGCCAGCGTGTAAGGAGGAATATCCAGCACCACACCGGTGAGCCCGCTGATAAAGGCATGGGTGCCCACCCGGCAAAATTGATGGATGGCTGAAAGGCCTCCGATGACCGCATAATCTTCAATAACAATATGCCCGGCAAGGGTCGCCCCATTGGCCAGGACGACCTGATTGCCGATCTGACAGTCGTGGGCCACATGGGAGTAGGCCATGAAGAAATTGCGATCGCCGATGACCGTCTTTCCCCCTCCTTTGACCGTGCCGCGGTGAAGCGTAACGCATTCCCGCATGATATTGTCATTCCCGATGATGAGAGAGGTTTTCTCTCCCTTATAGGCAACGGCCTGGGGGGCCTCTCCAATGGAGGAGAATTGAAAGATCCGGCATCGTTTTCCAATCGTCGTTCCCTCCCGAATGACCACATGGGGGCCGATTCTTGTTCCCTCTCCAATGAGGACATCTTTTCCGACGATTGAGTAGGGACCGATTTCCACTCCCCCATCGATTTCAGCTTTTGGATCGACGATCGCAGAGGGATGGATCATTTTTCCTCTCCCATCATGGCCAGGAGGTCTGCTTCAGCCACCAGTTTCCCATCGACCCATGCCTTTCCCTTGAATCCCCATATGGACTGGCGCTGGCGGGTTACCTCCAATTCAAGGCGGAGCTGATCTCCAGGGATGACCGGTTTTCTGAAGCGGACGTTGTCGATTCCAAGAAAATAGACCGCCTTTTTCTGATTCTCGTCCGTGTTTTTCTGATCCTCCTCAGGCATCGATTTAAAGGCGAGGACACCGGCGGTTTGAGCCATGGCCTCCACGA
The DNA here is from genome assembly GCA_020724025.1 of Syntrophorhabdus sp. The sequence goes on from DYHU01000199.1 coordinate 5,987, forward strand.
TGAGCACGCCGGGCATGATGGGTTGACCGGGGAAATGGCCAGGGAAGAAGGGTTCGTTACAGGTCACATTCTTGATGCCCACAATCCGCTTTCCCGGTTCGATCTCCAGGATACGGTCAACAAGCAGAAAAGGGTAAGCATGAGGGAGGATGCTCATAATCTCTTTAGCCTCTATCATCTATTTCTCCTTCCCCTTTTGAGAGATTGCTTCTTCAAGTTCTTTTAAACGTTTTTCTATCCAGTTGAGCGTCTTTTTCATCTCCGGTAATTTCTGAAAAACCGTGACCGCACGAAGCCATGCACCGTGGGGGAATGCAGGAGATCCCGAAAATGCCTGATCGGGAGGCAGATTCTGGCCCACTCCGGATTGGGCTCCCACCTGCACATTGTCTCCGATCTCAATGTGACCGACCACTCCCACCTGTCCGGCGAGAATCACATTTTTCCCGATTTTGGTCGAGCCGGCAATGCCGGCCTGGGCGACGATGATCGAATCCTCGCCGATCTCCACATTATGGGCCACCTGGACGAGGTTATCGATCTTCACTCCCCTCCGGATGATCGTTTGGCCCAGCGCCGCGCGATCGATCGTGGAATTGGCGCCGACCTCGACATCATCTTCGATAATAACCTTTCCCACCTGGGGGATCTTCACATTCCTCTTTCCGTCCTTAACAAATCCGAATCCATCCGCCCCTACCACCACGCCGCTATGGAGGATGACCCTCTTTCCAATGACCGAGCCCGAATAGACGGAAACATTGGAATGGAGGACGGAATCCTCTCCGATGACAGAGTCCTCACCCACATAGACGCCCGGGTAGAGGGTGACCCGGTCTTCGATCCGGCATCGGTCTCCGATATAGACATAAGGGTAGATGGTTAGGTCTTTGCCCAACAGGGCGGTGGGGCTGATCCTGGCATTGGGGTCGATCCCCTTCGGCTGGTAAGGTTTGGCGGAGAAGAGGGTGAGGATCTTTACAAAAGCGAGATGAGAGTTGCCCGTGCAGATCAAAGGCTTATCAGCGGACTTTACTTCTTTTGGAACGATGACCGCAGAGGCTCTGGTTTCACCCAGTTTTCGGAGATATCTGGAGTTGGCGATGAAGGTGATCTCTCCGGTCTTTGCCTCATCAATGGAGGCCACCCCGGAGATTTCAACGTCGCCATCTCCAATGACGGTCCCACCCACAAACTCCGCCAACTCACTCAGTTTCTTTTTCATTTCATCCGTTCTACATTGGATATGTCATTTTAAAGGGACTGGATTGAAATTTCCGTAACACTTTAGCGCTTTGAAAAATCACCTCGCCTGTCATTCCCGCGCAGGCGGGAATCC
>DYHU01000711.1 GCA_020724025.1 Syntrophorhabdus sp.
CCGGCCAGAAAAGCCTCTCTCTTGAATCCCATTGAAGCGCTGAGGTATGAATAAAATTAGGTTATCAGGTGATCAGGTGATCAGGAAATCAGGATGGAGGGCAACAGGGCATCAGAAGATCAGGAGACTTCTAAAGAAGGTTTGGCTGATATCCTGATGTTCTGATAGCTGCTCCCTGGTAACCTGATACTCCGATATCCTTGGAAGTTATGTCTCCTTTTGACTTTTTAATTTTTGTGGTGGTGGGATGCGGGGTGGGGTTTCTCGCCGGCCTCTTCGGTATTGGCGGCGGGTTTATCATCGTGCCCATCTTGATTTTTAGCTATGAATATTCCGGCCTCTCTCCGTCTGTGTTAACCCATGTATCTATAGGCACCAGTCTCTTTGTGATCGTGTTTGCCTCCCTCACAAGCGCATATCAACATCAAAAGCAAAGAAATATCGAATGGCAGATAGTCTTTATGGTGGGGCTTTCAAGTGCCATAGCGGCCTTTGCCACCACCCGATTGGCTGTCGCCTTAAGTGGAAAGCATTTACAGATGGCCTTTATGGTGGTTGTCCTTTTTACTGCAATACGAATGCTCATGGAAGGAGTGCCAAAGGTTCAAAAGAAAATCGAGTTAGTTACTCAACCCCGCACAATTCGCCTCCTCGTGGTTGGAGTAGTCGCTGGAATGGTTGCTGCCTTGGCTGGTATCGGGGGAGGCGTGATCATCATCCCAATGATGTATTACTTTCTCCATATGCCCCTCAAATTGGCGATCGGGACATCGAGTGCCACCGTTTTAATCATAGCCTTCTTCTCTGTTATAGGATATATCATCAATGGGTTAGGCCATGCCGATTTACCTCCGTGGAGTCTTGGTTTTATAGACCTTCAACGGGGAATGGCCCTTGCCATTGGCTCCATCCTTCTGGCCAGAGCAGGAGCCTATGTTTCTTTTAAGACCCACCCGTATCGTCTCAGAAAATTATTTGCCTTTTTCATTATCCTTGTTTCGATTTATATGCTTCTGAAGTGAGATGTCTGTTTTAAG
>DYHU01000712.1 GCA_020724025.1 Syntrophorhabdus sp.
CCTGATTCATGAAAACGGGAACCTGCTCATAGAATTTCACATCAACAAGGGGGATCTCCAGACAGGATTTAAAGAGGCTGAGGTCATCGTCGAAGAGATCTATGAGACGACCTGGGTGGACCATGCCTATCTGGAACCGGATGCGGGTATCTCCTTTCTTGATGAAGAGGGAAGGGTGACAGTGGTCTGTCCCACACAGAATGTCCATTACGATCAAAAAGAGGTCGCCGCCTTCCTCTCCCTGCCGCTGGAAAGGGTGAGGATCATCCAGTCTGCAACCGGAGGAGGATTCGGGGGAAGGCTCGATATCACGGTTCAATGCCTCTTAGCCCTTGCCGCCTTTCATCTGAAGAGACCGGTGAGGATCGTTTACTCAAGGGAGGAGGTCTTCCAGGTCACTTCGAAACGGCATCCGTTGAAGATCCGGTACAGGAGCGGTGTGAAGAGGGATGGAAGATTGACTGCCGTGGAGGTCGAGATCTTAGGTGATACAGGAGCCTACGCCTCTTATGGCGCCACCGTAGGGATTCGTTCTGCGGTTCATGCCACCGGCCCCTATCAGGTCCCCAATGTTAAGGTGAGGAGCCGGATGGCCTATACGAATAATCCCTGGTCAGGCGCCATGCGGGGATTCGGAGTTCCTCAGATGGCCTTTGCTCACGAATCGCAGATGGAACTCCTGGCGCAAGCCCTGGGGATGGATCCCATCGAAGTCCGGCTGAAGAATGTGCTTAACATCGGTTCGGAGACAGCGACCGGACAGACCCTGATGGCAAGCGTTGGAATAGGGCAGACTTTAAGAAAGGTGAAAGAGTGGAAGGATCGTCATCCCATCATAAAAAACGATCCGAAGAGACCCCACCTGAAGAAAGGAATTGGAATTGGCTCAATGTGGTATGGGATAGGCAATACGGGGATTGCCAATCCTTCAACCGCCCAAATGGAGATCGATCCGGATGGAGAGATTCGTCTCCTCACAGGTGCGGCTGATATCGGTCAGGGGTCTGATACCGTGCTTCTCCAGATCGCCTCCGAAT
>DYHU01000713.1 GCA_020724025.1 Syntrophorhabdus sp.
AGATAACGATATCCGGAGGAGCGATATATACCACGAGTACTGCAGTAACACTAACTTTAGAGTATCTGGATGCTACCGGAGGTGTAGTAGAGCTAAGGTATCGAGAGGATGGAACTGGTACCTGGAGGATATTACCGATAGGGACATTAACATCAGGTAGTACTATTACCACTACGCTACTTACCGGGCAAGATGGAATAAGAACAGTATATTATCAAATAAAGGATGTCGTTGGTTGGGAATCAGGGACAATTACAGATACAATAATCTTAGATAGAGTAGTACCAGAAGCGACATTTACTATTAATTATGATGCGACCTATACTACTACCCGTAAGGTAACCTTAACCGAGTTTACCTATTATGATGCCACAAGCGGCATAGATCAGATACGGTTTAGGAATGAAGTAGATACTGACTGGACGGTATGGCAAGATATGGTTGATAGTCGCATTTGGGAATTAAGCCAGGCAGAAGGGACAAAGACGGTATATATCCAGGCTAAGGACAAGGCAGGTAATTTAGCGACCTATAGTGATACGATCAAATATGATGCTACCGCACCATTAGGAACGGTTACTATCTATGGTATAGGTAATTATGCGACGCAAACTTATGCTACTGGGACAGCGGTGATATTAAGATTAGAATTAGCTGCAGATATAATTAATATCAGGTATAGTAATGGTGGTACCTGGACAGATTGGGAAGCTGTAACAAGTAGTCGTAGTTGGGACTTAAGTGCTGGATTATTACCCACACAGATATTAGAGGATGGATTACGGACGGTATGGATAGAGGTAGGAGATTCAGCAGGTAAGTCAGCGGTATATTATGATTCAATCATCTTAGATCGAGCGATACCCACAGGCAAGATAACGATATCCGGAGGAGCGATATATACCACGAGTACTGCAGTAACACTAAGTTTAGAGTATATGGATGTTACCGGTGGTGTAGTAGAGCTAAGGTATCGAGAAGATGGAACTGGTACCTGGAGGATATTACCGATAGGGACATTAACATCAGGTAGTA
>DYHU01000200.1:0-2647 GCA_020724025.1 Syntrophorhabdus sp.
CCCTTGACGGGGGAGGGTGAGGGTGGGGGTGACTCATCTAAAACCACTTTTATATATACCCTTTCACAGAAAGGACATTTGATTTCATTCTCCCCTACCTTCAAATCAAATTTCTCATAGGAAACAATCTGATCACAATACGGACACCGGTGCGGGAACTTCTGAACGATCTGTTCTTTCAACTTCCTTTTCATAGAATTATTTCCCAAACATTTACGACCTATCCCTCTGATCACTGATCACTGCTTACTGATCACTGATTTTCTGCCTTCTGCTTAGGGACTATACTAAAACTCCCTCGAATAATCAAATCATTCACTCAAATAAAGATAACCAAAAGGTTTTTGACATCCGGAATATTTTTTGCCATAATTCTATATTATGATTTGGGTCAGAAAGCTCGGAAAAATAACGCTTTTCTGCTTGCGGGGAATGGGGAAGATGGGCCTTTTCCTTTCCCATACCCTCTTCTGCGCCGCCACGCCCCCTTTAAAATTTTCCTGGATCATCAAGCAAATCTGGTTCATCGGCTACCAATCCACCCTGGTCATCTTTCTGACGGGCGCCTTTTCGGGAATGGTTCTCGGCCTCCAGGGGTATTATACCCTTAACCGGTTTGGCTCGACTGCGCTTCTTGGCCCTATGGTGGCTCTCTCACTCATTAAAGAATTGGGGCCTGTCCTCTCCGCCCTCATGGTGACGGGAAGGGCGGGCTCGGCCATGACGGCAGAAATAGGGATTATGCGGATCAGCGAACAGGTTGACGCCATGGAGCTGATGGGCCTCAATCCCTTTCGATATCTCATCGTTCCCAAGCTGATCGCAGGGATCATTGCGTTGCCCCTGCTCACTGCCATCTTCGATGTGGTCGGGATTTTCGGCGGTTATTTTGTGGGTGGAAAGTTACTGGGAATGGGAGAAGGAACCTATTTCGGCGAAATGGCCAACTATGTGAGGATGGAAGATATCCTGGAGGGGCTTTATAAATCGCTCAGCTTCGGCGTCATCATCACCTGGGTTTGTTGTTATAAGGGCTATCATGCCGGGTTTGGGGCCGAAGGCGTGAGCAAAGCAACCACACAGGCGGTGGTCCTCTCTTCGGTATTGATTCTGTTCTGGGATTATATTATGACGTCTCTTCTCTTCTGAGGAAAAGATATTTCAGGTCTAAAGCCCTGAGTTACATATTCGCAGGGCCGTTGACCACTCGAAATGAAGAGGTGACAAGGAGAAGAATGATCCGGATCGAAGGAATTCACAAATCATTCAATGGATTCCCGGTGCTCAAAGGGATCTCTCTCAAATTGGAAAAGGGGGAAATCCTTGCTCTCATTGGAGGGAGTGGCCACGGTAAAAGTGTTATCCTGAAACATGTGGTGGGGCTGATCAAACCCGACCAGGGCCATGTCTTTATTGATGGGAAGGATATATGCCACATAAAAGGGAGGGAGAGAGAGGAGTTGAGAAGCCGTTTCGGCTTTCTCTTCCAGGGCGGCGCCCTCTTCTCTTCCCTGACGGTCTTCGATAATGTGGCTTTCCCCCTTCGTGAAAAAACAAAACTGAGTGAGGAGGAAATCAGAAAGAAGGTTCTGCACGAGCTCGACCAGGTGGGTTTGGCCGGATCGGAGAACAAGTATCCTGCTGAACTCAGCGGAGGGATGCTTAAGCGGACTGCCTTTGCCCGGGCTTTGATCACCAAACCTGAAATCATGCTCTTTGACGAACCCACCACGGGGTTAGATCCTGTCATCGCCCATACGATTCTCGACCTGATCCGGTCGATCCATCAACAACTTCGATTTACAGCCATCATTGTCAGTCACGAATTATCGAGAGTTTTTCAGATTGTTCACAGGGTGGCAATGCTCCATGAGGGAGTCATTCAGACGATCGGCACACCGCAGGAAATCCTTTCCTCTGGTGATCCGATCGTCCGGCAATTCACCAGTGGAAGTCTGGAGGGACCCATCAAACTCTATTAGGAAGCCATGAAGGCAGGAAATAACTCAAATGAAGAATTTATGAATTTTCCTGAGTTCCTGGTTTCCTTATGATTAGGGGTGAAGAGATGAAAAAATTTGATATTGAATTGGCAGTGGGTTTGTTCGTTCTTGCTGGAATTCTCTGTATGGGCTACCTTTCGATTAAACTTGGGAAGATGGAGGTGGTGGGAGGAAAGGGGTACGAGATCCATGCCATTTTCTCAAATAGCGGAGGGGTCAAGGAGGGCTCCAATATCGTCATCGCAGGCGTGGAGGTCGGTCGTGTGAAGAGTATTGTTCTTGAGAATTATCAAGCCCGGGTTGTCCTGAGCCTGCCTTTGGATGTAAAAATCCAGGAAGACGCGATTGCCTCCGTTAAAACAAAAGGGCTGGTGGGAGAAAAGTATATCGAGATCACCCCTGGGGGATCCGAAAAAATCATTCCTCCCGGGGGCAAAATTCGTGAGACCCTCCCCCCTGTGGATATTGAAGAATTGATTTCCAAGCTTCTCTTTGAAAAAATCTGAAGAACCAGGGGTAGCTCACATGAATCGAATGTCTCTCATTCAAGGGGTCCTTTGCCTCTCTCTCACTTTCGGAATCGCTATAGCAGGTCTCGCAGGTGAGCCTCAAGATCAACTCAAAGCGACTACGGATAAGGTCCT
>DYHU01000200.1:2747-7309 GCA_020724025.1 Syntrophorhabdus sp.
TGAACCGACTCTTTTTCCATGTCAATGATAGACTCTATTTCTGTGCCTTAAAACCCATGGCCTTCGGGTATAAGGCAATCGTCCCTGAGGATTTGAGAATCGGCGTTAAAAATTTCTTTGCCAATCTCACCGCTCCGGTCCGTCTGGTCAACTGCCTCCTTCAGGCCAATTTCAAGGGCGCTGGGAATGAAACCATCCGTTTTCTTTTAAATTCCACACTCGGTTTAGCCGGCTTCCTGGACCCTGCGAGAACGGAGCTGGGGATAGAAAAAAGGGATGAAGATTTCGGCCAAACCCTTGGCTTCTGGGGAATAGGGGCCGCCTTCTATATCGAATGGCCAATCATTGGGGCCTCCAGTTTACGGGACACTTTTGGCTATGCCGGCGACCTCCTCCTCGATCCGAAGACCCACCTCATTCAGTCCGTACCGGTTGGCCTCGCCATTCGAACCTACGACCAGGTCAATGAGACCTCCTTCAGAATTGGAGAATACGAGGACTTCAAAAGAAATGCGCTCGACCCTTATATTGCCAAAAGAGAAGCCTATCACCAGTTCCGCAAACACAAGATTAAGGAAAGAAAATGAACATGGGTAATGCTTCAGTTACGAATGATAAACAGCTTGAGGAATAGGTAACTCAGGGCTTTAGTCCCGCCCTGGCGGGAATGAATCAGCCCTGCCCGCCCCGCTTCGCGGAGCGAGGCTGGGGAAGGGCTGAGTTACAGGTTATGGTTAATTTAGGCAGACCGTAACTGGGGGATTACAAGCAGGGTTGACTTTTTTTATTAAAATGATTAGGCTTCTTTCACAATCGAACTTTTTTCCAATACCATAATCATCAGGAGGTCCGGATGAAGTCAAATAAACCGCCTTCCCCTCTTAAAAAGACGATAAAGGAGAAAAAGCTCCAGCATAAGAAAGGAGTGTTGGCCATCGAAAAGAGAAAGCATCCCCGATTTTTTCTCGAACTTCCCCTGGATTACTCGCGAAAAGGCAAGAAAACCGATTTCGGTGGAATGGTTCAAAATGCGGGTGAAGGGGGGATTCTCGTCTATCTCCCCGAAAAAATTGAAGTGGGAGAAATGTTGAAGGTTGAAATCTATTTCGCAAAGGGCCTGGAACTCAATACCGTCCAGGGAATGGCTAAGATCGTCTGGGCTGATCTGGCCGCGAGGGAGACATGGAGGGAACATCGGTATGGACTGGAATTCCATTCCATGCCAAAAGGGATGATTCAGAAATTGACAAATCTATTGAAAGAGGTAGGGGAAACTCACAAGTCTTAATGGTTCGGTTCATTCCGAACACCTTTTCCCGCTCCCAGAGGTCTTCTTTTCATTCGCTCCATCCTCATGCGGCCCTTTCGACTTTTAAGTTATATTTCACTCGGTCCGAAGACCCATGGCTGTCCCTAAAGAAATCCGCCAATTCTTCTTTCCATCATTAACTCCTGCCTTTCTGATCCGGGCAGGTTGCGTCGCCCTCCTCGCCTATCTCGTCTTTGGCCATCTGCTGATTCCCCTTCGGATTAAAGGGCACAGCATGGAACCCGCCTATCAAAACGGGGAGGTCAATTTTTGCTGGAGGTTTCGATATCTCTTTTCAAAACCCAAAAGGGGGGATGTCGTAGTGATCCGTCTCACAGGGCAGAAGGTGACCCTTCTGAAGAGAGTGGTCGCTCTGGAAGGTGAAGAAGTCGAATTCCGGAACGGAAAGCTCTTTATCAATGGAAAGGAGTGGAACGAATCCTACATTCATCACCCTTACCACTGGAACCTTTCGCCACGCCAGGTCGAATCCAATTCGGTTTATGTGGTAGGGGATAACAGGGAAGGACCGATTCAGAACCATTTTTTCGGGCAGGCCCCCCTCACACGCATCTTAGGAGGCCCTCTATGGTGAACCCCGTTAGAAATATCAGCAAGCCGTTAAACCCTACCGGAATTATTCTGAAATGTAATCCCGCCACAGGCGGGACCGCAGAGAAGCGGTCTATTATTTTTAACGGGGTAAAAGTCAAATACATCCTGATTGCCCTGATCCTCATTGCACTTGGAGTATGGACAGCCTTTACCTTCTCTCAAAGTGAAGAGAAAAGGGTGAAGAAGCAGTTTCGCCTTCTCTCCGAAGGAATCTCAAAAGAACCCGGTGAAAACATTTTCACCCTGGATCAGAAGATCAAGAAGATCGGCTCCCTTTTCGACGAAACCTGCGAAATAAAGATCCCGGCCCATTCCCTCTCGGGGATGTTGACCCGTGATGAAATAACCGGTTATGCGGCTCGGGGTCATATCCATTTTTCGCAACTCCATTTAAAGTTCTATGATTTTAAGATCGCCTTCCCACAGGAGAACGTGGCCAACGTCCATGTGACTGCCCGGTTGACCGGAAAGACGAGTGCCGGAGAGGCCGTAGATGAGGCTCACGAGATCGATTGTCTCTTAAAGAAGTTGGAGAAAAAGTGGGTCTTCAGTCAAATGGAAGTCATAGAAGTTTTGAAAAAATAGGAGGAATTGATTCCAGGGGTTTAATTGAAAGATTGACAAGAATCACCTGTTGAGTATAATTCCCCATTAAATCTTCCAAGGAGGAGAAATAAATGGATTACAAAGCCTTTGTAAACGAACAAATCGCTGAGATTAAAGGATCGGTTGGAAATCATCTTGCCATCAATGCATTGAGCGGGGGGGTCGATAGTTCCGTCGTGACGGTTCTTGGACATCGGGCCGTCGGTAACAGGTTAAAGACCGTCTTCATCGAAAATGGTTTGATGCGTCAGGGAGAACCCGAAAAGGTGGTCGAAATCTTTTCCGATATGGGGATTCCTGTCCAGTTGGTCGACGCAAAGAAAGAATTTCTTGGAGCGTTGAAGGGCCTGACCGACCCGGAAGAGAAGCGAAACGCCATCACCCGGACTTTCTATTCCACCGTCTTCGGAAAACTGGTTAGCGACACCGGAGCAAAATACCTTCTTCACGGCACCATCCTTACCGACATCGAAGAGACGGTGGCCGGCATTAAGCGTCAGCATAACATCCTTGCGCAAATCGGCATTGACCCGGAAAAAGAATACGGCTATCAGGTGCTTGAACCTCTTAAGACCTTGCGGAAAGACGGGGTGAGAGAGGTGGCAAAAGTGTTAAGCCTTCCCCCGGAGATAACCCGGAGAATTCCCTTCCCGGGGCCTGCCCTGGCAACCCGGATCGTAGGAGAGGTGACAGAGGATCGTATCGCCACAGTCCGTGCGGCCACGGCCATTGTTGAAGAAGAACTGGGAGACACGGGCGCCTTTCAGTATATGGCAATCCTCTTAAGCGACAGGGCTACCGGAATGGTTAACGGGAAACGGGAATTCGGGCAGATCGTCGTCGTCCGATGCATTCACAGCCTTGACGCAAGAACGGCAACGCCTGTCGAACTTCCCTGGGAAAAACTGAAACGGATATGCGAACGGATCACCGCCATCAGGGATGTGAATCGTTGCCTCTACGATCTCACGCCAAAACCGCCGGCGACCATTGAATACATATGATGGGCCAGGAATGGAGAGGAAAATGGATGAAAAGAAGAAGCTCTCGGTCGTCATTGACCACTGGATAGAACATAATGAAAGCCATATGGCCGAGTACAGGAAGTGGGCTCAAAAAGCGGAAGAACTGGGATTGAGTTCGGTGAGTGGGGATATCGAAGGCGCTGTTGAAAAACTCCTTCAGTGCAACCACAGCCTCCAAAAGGCCCTGAAGGGACTCTAAATCAGGGGATCAGAAAATCAGGATATCCGGGTATCGGGTAAAACCTGATCTCCTGGTGACCTGGTATCCTGCCTCCTGATTCCCTGATATCCTGATGCCCTGATATGATCTTCTGATGTCCATTAAGGAGTGGCTATCTTCTTGCCTAACTGATAGGCCTCCTTTTTAGCCTTTTTATTCTTATCGATCTCGCCCTTTCCAAAGGCCGAGGCCTGAACCACGGGAAACAATTTAAGCCCGGAAAGCTTACAGGTGGCCCTGAAACTATGGACAATAGGGTCGGCGGTATGAACATTGGGATCGCCACAAACGGTCATCAGACCGATCCTCTTCCCTTTCATCTTTAGGGCATAGGCCTTGTGCCACTTCCAATCTCTGTCAAAGAAGGCGCACCAGCGATCCAAATAGGCCTTCATCTGGGAGGTCATCGCCCAGAAGTAGAGAGGAACGCTGTGGATGATGGCATCTGCTTTAAGAATCTTTTGATGAATCTCGAGCATATCATCCTGGATAACGCATACTCCCGTCTCATTACACTTCGTGCAATCGAGACACCCTGAGATTTTCTTCCGGCTCAGGATGATCTTCTCCACCTTTGCCCCCCTATCCCTTGCCCCTGCCAGGGCCTGATCCAGAAGGATATCGCTATTTCCACCCACCCTCGGGCTCCCGAGCACTCCTATCACTTTCATCCGTGGCCTCCTCCCAAACTATTTAAAACTGCTTATAAATCATTCATTTCCCGAAGTCAATTTTTTTAAGATGCGGCATCGTGGAGACGCCGGTTTAACATCCATGAAAGGCCTCT
>DYHU01000714.1 GCA_020724025.1 Syntrophorhabdus sp.
TGGAGTTGCTGAAGCCTTTTGATCCTGTCCTGGGCTTCTGAAAAGGTGTGGTCCAATTCTAAGACGAGATTAAAGGCTTCCATGGCTTCGGAGAGCATTCCATTGGCCTCATAAGCGAGCCCCAGATTGAAGTGGAGCCGGACTAGTTTCTCCTTTGTTAACCCTTTAATCTGAGCGGCCTCTTTAAGATGTTGAATCGCCTGAGCGTTGTCTCCTTTCTCCAGAAAACAACTGCCAAGCATGATGTAGCAATCAAATTTGACGACAGGATCGGAAGCGGCCAGTTCAAACTCTGAGATGGCATAATCGAAGAGTTCCATCTCTTTATAGGCAATCCCCAGATGATAATGCATCTCCGATTCTTTGTCCGGAGAAGGCCTTTCAGTCGCCCCAGGTAACATTTCTGGTTCAACGACCGAAGAGGGGAAGAGATCGGATTTATCATCGAAGGGCTTAAACTCTTCAGGTGTGGGGTATTGAGGAGGAATAGATAACTCAACGGCCGGCATCGTTTTGGGGATATTCCTGGGCTGCGGTGGGGTATCGAGACTGTTGAGGGTTTTTTGGGCCTCCTGGTCATCGGGTTTGATCTCTAATATGTTCTGGTAATAGTTTTTGGCATCTCCTGACAATCCCTCCTTAAGATATAATCCCGCAATTTTATGCAGGGCATCAATGCGTTTTGGATTGATGGCAAGGACTTTCTTGTAGATGGAGATTGCCCGTGAATTGAGGTCTTCTTCCGTATATAGTCCAGCCAATTTCATATATTCTGTGATCGCCTTCTCATATTCCCCGTTTTTATAATAGAGATCGCCCAGTTTTAAATGTAACCGTTTGTCTTTAGGGTCCGCCTCGATCAGTTTAATATACTCTGCGATCGCCTTTTTCGACTGACCTTTCAGGATATATTTCTGGGCAAGGTCTAATATCTTCTCTTTATCGAACACTTAAAGAAATCCTCTTCTTGAAAAACATTTATAACCCAAAACTTAATCAAAGAATCAGGAAAAGTCAAGTTTTTGAAATCCCAT
>DYHU01000715.1 GCA_020724025.1 Syntrophorhabdus sp.
TTTCCTCTGGAGAATATGCCGGAGTGGCTTCAGTATATTACCTATATCAACCCCTTGCGATATTTCCTGGTCATCATCAGAGGAACCTTTCTGAAAGGGGTGGGGTTGGAAATCCTCTGGCCCCAGATGCTGGCGTTAGCCATTCTCGGCGGACTGATGATCACCCTAAGTTCAATACGGTTTCAGAAGAGACTGAAATAAGTCAGTTCGGAGTAATGAGTTCGTAGTTCGGAGATTTTATCTTAAAAACTCCGAACTCCCAACTCCGAACTCCGAACTTGAAATTGTGCGTTCCGAAAAATGGTGAAATCAATGAAGGTTCTATTGATGAAGATCTACCGGACACTGTACAGGGCTTATGGTCCTCGACATTGGTGGCCCGGAGAGACGCCTTTTGAGGTGATGGTAGGAGCGATTCTGACTCAGAATACTTCATGGAAGAATGTGGAAAAGGCCATTCAAAACCTGAAAGAGAATGGATTCCTGAATCCGAAAGAGATTCACCGCCTCAAAACAGGGCCATTAGCCTCTCTGATCAGATCATCGGGATACTATCGAATCAAGGCGGAGCGTTTAAAGGCCTTTGTTAATTTCCTGTTTGAAGGGTACGATGGCGATATAGAAAAGATGAAGAAAGAAACGGTCATGGAATTGAGGGGAAAACTCCTCGGAGTGAACGGAATCGGGCCGGAAACAGCCGACAGTATCCTCCTCTATGGTTTTCAAAAACCGATATTCGTTGTCGACGCCTATACGAGACGCATCCTTTCAAGGCACGGTATCGTTTGTGAAAAGGCATCCTATGAGGAGGTTCAGTCGCTCTTTATGGACCATCTTCCTCAGGATGAGAGGCTGTTCAACGAATATCATGCCCTTCTGGTTCATTTGGGAAAGAACATATGTAAAAAAAGACCGGAATGTGATAGGTGTCCTCTTCAGGGCATAGAGCATAGAGCATGGCGCAAAGCGTAAAACCTTTATTCTGTCATTCTCGCGCAAGCGGGAATCCAGAAAGATTCCATGTTTTCT
>DYHU01000716.1 GCA_020724025.1 Syntrophorhabdus sp.
TATAAAGCTTGTCGATCTCCAGCCGGCGAAAACCCCAGACCGCTCCAACGATATCAACGACAGAATCGAGGCCACCGATCTCATGGAAATGGATCTCCTCCATGGGCCTCCGGTGAATCTTCGCCTCAACGGAGGCAATCCTTTTAAAGACCTCCCTGCTCTTCTCTTTTACCTCGGATTCCAAACGGCTCCGGTCAATGATTTTTAAGAGCTCTCGCAAACTTCGGGAGTGTCTCTTTTCATCCTTTCCCTTCACCATAACCTGAGTGGCGGAGATCCCCCCTCTTAGAACTTTCTTAACCTTCAGAGAGACCCTTTGAAGCCGGAGTTTTTTCAGCTCCTCTCTCAATCTTCCCGGACTCAGCCCCGCATCGATCATGGAGCCAAGGATCATATCCCCGCTCGCCCCTGAAAAACAGTCAAAATAACCGATCCTCATAATCTTCCCCCGCCCTTTAATGTTAAACCTATTATGGGAAAGAATTGGTTCAAAATCAAATCAAATTTTGCCCCGAGCTATTGACAATTGACGGGGATTGAGTAAAATTTCATTTACCTGGCGGTGTAGCTCAGTCGGTCAGAGCATGCGGCTCATATCCGCAGTGTCCGGGGTTCAAATCCCTGCACCGCCACCAATGATTCCCATCACTTACCTCTTTGCTCCAACCTCCAAAACTCCCTCCCATGTTGATATCAGGAAATTGAACGATTGGCTAATAAAACAGGCAGGGGTTCTTCATTCAAACGCCATCCCGGAGGATTCTGAATCATTTTACAGAGGAATGGAATTATGTTAATAATCTTTACCAGAGACGGGTGGGGGAAATATTCTTAAGATTCTTCGTCTCATAAAGATTTAAAAGGTCAAAGGCTCCGGACTATTTCGGGACGATTAATGCAAGGGATAATTTCCTCACTTCTTTCGCTCTTATAAGGGGCTTTTTATGTATCATGTCAGCATCATTGGTACTGGGTCCTATGTCCCTGAACGGATTCTCACGAACCACCATCTCGGAGAAATGGTGGATA
>DYHU01000717.1 GCA_020724025.1 Syntrophorhabdus sp.
CCCGTATCGTCAATAAAAGGCTACGGTTGTCGTCTTTTAATTCTTTTTACGTAACCATAACCGGTAACCCAAACAGGCTTCCTCACCTTAACCCTATCACCATTTTCATCTATTTATTAAACCAATACAAAATCGCCTCTAACACCCCTCCGCCAATTGCCCTTGCCTTCTCGGAAATGGTGAAACAGAATTCTTTTTTCCCCCTCGGATCAATATCGCCAACTTTCATTCCCTTCTTCACTTCGATTCCTTCGCGGAGGAGTCCTCTCAGCACGCCGCTGATCTGGGAAATGACAGGATAATCATCGACCACGGCAACCACTGAACCTCTGGCCACCTTGTCGCCGATCGATTTTTGAGGATGGAAGATCCCCTTCTTCATCGTTCGAAGAAGTCTCTCCACGGTATATCCTCCCACCTCGCCTGGAATACCCGTGTCAGGCTCTGCCTCACCCTTGAGGATCATCTTTCCCAGATGATGGCCACGATTCGTTTCGATCACGATGTGGACATCTTTCCCTGCAGTAATTCCGGGGCCAAGACCGATGACCAGAGTCGCATCATCGATCCGGGTTCCCAGGTTCTTCTTTGCCATAATGGCATCGATGAGGATATCGGGTTTTAAAAAATCCCTTGTCCTTTTAACCTCGGGATCGATAAGAATAGGAATATACTCCTTCTTCCATCCGGATTCGATCTCCTCGGACCCAGAGATAAGTTTTGCCCGAACCCCCTCTACCTCCTTCTCTCCTTCGTAAATCGCCTCACAGAATGAGACCTCCCTTCTCACGGCGAGAGGATGAGAAACTTCAGTCATACAAAGTTTGAAATGGGATTGGTGAAGCCGGTGAGCAACACCGCTTGCCATCTCCCCTGCCCCCCGGATTAAGACAATAAGTTCAGATATTTTTTTACTCGATTTCATTTAAGGCTCCTTACTCTTTTTGTAATTCTAAACTCTTCACTCCACTTTCTTAACAATTTTATATGACGTTTACATCACCCTCGAAAAATGAAAATTATCAA
>DYHU01000201.1 GCA_020724025.1 Syntrophorhabdus sp.
GATTGTATCCGGAATTCCGCTACGCTTCACTCCGTATACAATCTTTATCGTTAGGGATTAACAATCCCTCCTTTTACACAGATTTTATCAGAGAACTCTATCGATGAAACTTCCGGGGACTGAACGTACTAAATCTTTTCAATAGCAAGTGGAATTCACCCAAAAGCATGGGGATGCTCCTTTGCTCTTGCGGATTGGGAGGGGAAAATTTTAGACTATATTTGATTTGAGAATATGAAAGGAGTTTTTTTGGATTGATTAAGATCTATATTGCACGGCATGGGGAGACGACCTGGAACGCAATTGGGAAGATTCAGGGCTGGAGTGATCCGGAGCTGAGCCCCTTAGGCTTTGCCCAGAGTCTGTCTCTGCTCGAACATCTCAAAAACCAGCCCCTCAGAGCCGTTTACAGCAGTGATCTCCAGAGGTCCTTTCTCACCGCCCAGCCCATTGCCAAGCACCTTGGCCTTCCCATTTTAAGACAGACCGAACTCAAAGAGATCGGCTTCGGGATTTTGGAGGGTAAGAACCTCTTTCAATTTGATGAGGAACTGAAGAATCAATGGAATCGGTTTAAGGATGATCGGTTTTCTTATCGAATTCCAGGAGCGGAGAACTATTCAGATGTGGCCATTCGGTTAAGGCCTTTTATGGAGAGAATCTTACATCAACATGAAGGCGAGGAAATCCTGATCGTCGGCCACAGGGTTGTCAACCGGTTACTGATCGGGATGTTTCTGGAATTTCCTCTGGAGAAGACCCTGAAGATCGAACAGACGAACGATTGCCTCTATCTGATCGAACGAAACGAAGAGACCAGAGTCTTTCACTATCTTAACGGAGAGGTTAGGGAAGGGCTTCTTCTCGTGGGCAGGGAGATCAGTTTATGACGAGGGACGAGAGACGATAGACGACGGACGACGGAGGCTTGACGGACATTAAGGCTCAAAACAGGAAGATCCGCTGTGTGATTTATGATTGTGATGGAGTTCTTTTTGATTCCATCGAGGCCAATATGAGGCTCTATAACGACCTCTGTGCGGCCGTGGGCCGGATCCCGTTAAGGGAGGAAGAAATACAGTATGTCCACACCCATACGGTCTATGAGGCCATTCATTTCATCTTCGGCAAGGGAGACGAACTGGAGAAGAAGGCCCTGGAAGCGCTCAAGCAGGTCGATCTGAGAAATTACATCGTCTATCTGAAGATGGAACCTCACCTTTTTCAGGCTTTAAATCGGTTGAAGGAGAATGGAATTCTCCGTGCCATCAATACGAACCGCACGACATCGATGAAGCATATTATGGACCGGTTTGACCTATGGCCTTTTTTCGATATGGTCGTCACCGCCTTCGATGTGAAACATCCGAAACCCCATCCCGAATCGATTGAGAAGATACTTCAGAACTTCAACTTAAGCAAAGGGGAGGTCGTTTTTATAGGAGATTCGGAGGTGGACCAGCAGGCCGCTCGTTCATCAGGCGTTCCGTTTATCGCTTATAAAAATGGAGCCATCGAAGCGGATTCCCATATCGACGACCATCTCGATCTCTTCCATTTCCTCACCTAAACCCTCCCTTCTGTCGTCATCCGAGTGAAGTACCCCGCAGCAGAGCTGCGGGGCATCTAATTCTAAAAAAACTTTCCTCCCCCTTGAGAGACCGTGTCGCAATTAACCGTTCCCCTTCGACACGCTCAGGACGAACGGCTAAGTAATTGATTTTTAATGTGCCGTGGTCTGTTCGTGGTGAGCCCTTCGACTCACCACTCAACGTTCGCCCTGAGGCTCTCGAAGGGACGAACGGTTCGCTCAGGACAGGCTCTGTCGAACCATGAACGGACTTATGACACATTCTCTGATGGGGGAGGATTAAGGTGGGGGTGATCATTAGATCATTTCCCCCTCACCCTGACCCTCTCCCCTCAGGGGAGAGGGTAGGCCATTCATCCTCTCAGCAGAGCTGGGGGTATTCTGGCACATTTTTTAAAATTGCCTTTCTAAGGGTTTTTTGATAAAATAGACTCACCATGCCTGTCCGGAAGGAAGATTTTTCTTTTCAGAGAAGACTTGAAAGCGAAGCAGAGGACTGGCTCAAGGAAGGGATCATCGACCCGGAGCAAAAGAACCGAATCCTTGAACGATACCGACTGCTTCAAAAAGTTGAAGAGAAGGCAGGTCCAGGAAAACTCATTACCACCATCTCCATCCTCGGCTCCATTCTCGTCGGTATCGGCATCATCCTCTTCATCGCTTCAAACTGGTCAGCCATCCCCAGATGGGGGAAACTCTTTCTGATATTCATTTCATTGACGGGAAGTTATGGGCTCGGGTTCTATTTCCGCTATGAGAAGAAGAACTATCCAAAAGTGGGAGCCTCTCTTATTCTTCTGGGGTCGCTCATCTTCGGGGCCGGGATCTTCTTAATTGCCCAGATCTATCATATCAAAGCCCATCAGCCAAACGGACTCCTTCTCTGGGGAGCAGGGGTTCTTCCCTTAGCCTATTATTTACGGTTCAAAAGTTTGATTTCCCTTGCCCTGATCGATCTCCTGATCTGGCTCGGGATGGAGGCTTTTTATCGGATGTCCTATTTCGAACGGGCGGATATTTCCGCCATCGTCCTCCTCTTCTGGATGGCCAGCCTCACCCTCTGGGCCATCGGGCTCTGGCACAAAGAATGGAAATCTCTCAAAACGATCTCCACGCCTTTCATTTTAATGGGAGCGCTGATCACTTTCTTCATCGGATTCCTTCTCACCTTCTTCAGGGCGGGCCTTTTGGAATTTGCGATCAAAATGCAATCCGGCTCGAACCTTTTTCTTGCCTTCTATCCGGGGTTGATGGTTCTGTTTCTCGTGGCGATGATTCTCCGGTATCTTCCGGACCAGAAGGAAAAGGGATGGATTCCTGAAACCGTTGGCCTCTTCGTCCTGCTCGGGATTGCCTTTGTCCTCTCTTTTTATTTCCAGGAAATTCTTCTTACTTTTAAGAAAAACCTGAGGCTGATCTTTAACCTCATTTTTATTCTCGAGATCATCGGCCTCATCCTTCTCGGCTTCATCCGGAGGTATTCTGTCTATGTGAATATTGGCCTTCTCTTCTTTTTCCTCGATGTGGTCGCAAGGTATTTTGACTTTTTCTGGGAGCTTCTCCCCCGCTCTCTCTTTTTCATCCTCGGAGGACTTCTCCTCCTCTTCGGGGGAATCCTCCTCGAAAGGAAGCGGAGGAAGATCCTTGCTTCGTTCGAACTGAGGGAGGTTTGAGGGATGAAAATAAAATTCATCCTCCTGATCTTGTTGCAGGTGGTCCTCCTAACAGGAATGATTGCCTACCGGCAATACTGGGTGGTTACCGGGAAGAAGGTGATGTTGAGAACGGAACCCGTGGATCCCAGAGATATCTTCCGGGGAGACTATGTGCAGCTCCGGTATGAGATTTCGACTCTCAATCTGGAAGAGATGGGGATTCAGCATCAGTTTCGGCCGATGGAAAGGATTTATGTCCATCTTGAAAGAAGTCCGGATGGCACCTTCCGTGCCAGCTCTGTCAGTCGGGAGCTTCCCGAAGGGAAGACATTTATCCAAGGGAGAGCGAGGTTTTCAACGACATTAACGAGATGGGAAGTGACGTTAATGGATGATTCAGGACAGATTCACCTTTTGAGACCGCCATGGATGGGAAATGTCAAGAAGGGGGATCGGATGACCTTCTGCCTGGATGAAAGAGAGAGGGTGATCCAGAGTTTTAAAGAAGACGATGCCTACAAGCCTAAGTGCAGAGGCCGTTCCCTTCAAGGGGTCATTGAGGAAATTAAAACCTCCATATCGAGGGTCCTTGAGGTCGAATATGGCATTGAGAGTTTTTTTGTTGAAGAGGGAAGGGGGAGGAAAATCGAGTCTTCAAGGGATGCGAGAAAGGTGATCATTGAGGTTGCCCTTCGCAAAGATGGGAGAGGGACGATTACAGCTTTACTGATGGAAGGAAAGAGGTTTGAATAGCGTGGCACGTAGTGGTGAATCCGGGGGGAGTGATATGACCAATGAATTTTACCCGAAGATGATTACCGATCTGCCTGAAGCGGATATTCCATTCAGAGGGGTGAAGGGATGGCTGCTCCAGGGGATAGGGAAGCAGGTCGTATTCTTGGATATAGAGCCTATCGGAGAGGTCTCCGAACATTCACATGGAGAGCAGTGGGGCTTTGTGATCGAAGGCGAGATGGAACTGACCATCAGCGGAGTCAAGAAAGTTTACCAAAAAGGTGATCATTATCATATCCCTGCCGGGTCAATCCATTCAGCCGTATTTAAAACCCAGGTGAGGGCCATCGATGTTTTTGCCGATGTGAATCGATACAGAGAAAAAGTTAAGGAGTGAATGAGATTATTGTTTTCAGATTTGGTGAGAAGAGGATCTTTCCTTCCTGATCCACGATGAGATATTCCACACCCTCGATCCTTTGACATAGAGCGTATCCCTTTTCAGGCCCTAAGACAAAGACAGCTGTGGCCAGTCCGTCTGTTGTCATTCCATCTTTTGAAAGGATCGTTACACTCTGGCATCCGTCCGCCGGGAAACCCGTTTTCGGATTGAGGATATGGTGATACCGCTTGCCCTGATGGAAAAAGAATTTTTCATAATCTCCTGAAGTGGCGATGGCTGAGTCCGACACGGAGATCGTTGCCATGACCTTCTCTGGCGATCTCGGGTCCTGGATCCCGATCGACCAGGGTTCACCTTTTTTTAAACCTCCAACCCTCAAATCTCCGCCGGCATTGACGATGAGGTTTTTATATCCCAGAGAGGTTAAGATTTCGAAGGCCCTGTCCACGGCGTAACCTTTGGCAATTCCTCCGAGATCGATGGCCATTTCCTTCTTTTTCAAAAAGACTTTCCCATCGGAACGGGTCGATATATTTCTGAAATTGACCAGATCTAAAATCTTCTTTACCTCTTCGGAAGAAGGAGGAACTCCTTTCTCCCTTGCCTTCCTCCAGAGCTGTGTGAGGGGGGCGATGGTGATGTCAAATCCCCCTTCTGACATGCGTGATATCTCCTGTGCTTTTCTGATAACCTCAGATGTTTCTCGAGAGACTTCTACCCATTCCTTTCCGGCAGAGCGGTTGAGACGGGATACATCGCTCGCCTCAATCCACGGGCTCATCAATTGCTCGATCCTCTTTATCTCCTGAAAAGCCTGCAGGGCAGCCTTTCTCGCTACCTCTTCGTCTTCGCTGAGGAGAGTAATTTCGATCATGGTCCCCATGGAAATTTGGTGGTATTTATAAAGGCCCAGCGGGTAGGAAAAATGGGGATAGGAGATTTGGAAGAGAACGATTAACAATATTAATATAGGAAATTTGACCTTTTGGATGGATATCTGATACAGACTTTTTTTGTCACCCTGAACTCGTTTCAGGGTCTGATAAGTATTCGGTTTTATGAGATGCTGAACCAAGTTCAGCATGACAAATTCCCCGATTGAATAATCTTAGAGAGATCTCTTTTAGGATTACTTAACATATCCTTCCTTCTTCAGTTTCTCAAAGACCTCTTTGGCCTTATCGAGACTGTCAAAGATGAGAACAGCCGTGACGGTTGCCCCTGAAACGGAATCGACTCTGGCGTCGAAGGTGAAGGGTTTGAGGATCGATTTGCCGACAGTCCGGCTCTTCAGTTTCTTTATATCTTCTTCTGTCCAGTGGAGATTATCGATTTTAGTTAATTGAACAGGAACAATATCAACCACCTTTCCTGTTGAATCGAAGGTATAGATGAAGAAGGTATCGTGGCAGACATCGCAGACAGCCCGCCGGCTTGTTAGCTTTGAAAAGAGGTTCTCCTGCCGGGTCCCCAGATCGACTTTTCCCGCATAGACCCAGTCGCCATCCTTGAGGGTGATCTTTTCGATCTGAAGGACTTTTCCTCCGGAGGACTCCATTCCCTTTTTTGCCTTTTTTAATAACTCTTCTTCCGTAAGGGGAGGTTTCAGGGCATCGCCTTCATAGATGGCGCCTTTCTTCGGTTTCAGAAGGGCGAGGTTATACTGGAAGACCGCTCTTGTTTCAGCAAGGACATTCTCTGCCGATTCGGTCAGTCCCAGATGGGTGCTCACCACCACCCCGTTTCCCTGCGCATCCTTTCTCACCCAAATGGTGAAGGGCGTTCGAGGACCTCCCACAGCCATATGGGCATCGAATTTGGGATCGCTGAAGATGGGATAGGGAATTTGATGTGCTTTTTTAAATATCTCCACTTCTCCAGGGTTATTGCCGGCGGCGATTCCGATCATCTTCACCTTTCCCTTTAATTTGGGATCCCTCTCAATGGATGAATATAATTCGGTGAAGATCGGGGCCTGCCTCTGGCAATTGACACAGTAGGTGCTGATCAATTCGACGAGGATCAAATCTCCTTTGATCTCCCGGAAAGAAAACTTCGTCTTTTTGGTTATTCCAAGGTAGGACAATTCTCCTTTGGATAGAGTCTGGGTAAAGGTCAAATCCGGAAAAGGGATAGCGAATCCCATCTGCTTCGTTTCTCCCGGGGCTGAGGAGAAGAAAAGCAATATGGAGAGGAAGAGAACCCAAAAGGAAGAAATAAGTATTCGACGGTCCATAAACTTTTTCCCCTTTCACAAATTTGAAGGGATCACTTTTAAAAAGATAACGCAAAATACTTAAGAATGCAAAAGAGAGAAAAGATGAAGTTTCGGGAAAGGTTTTTTTAATGGAGGTAATGTGGGTATTCCCACTTGACATTTTTCCCATTTTTAGATTATTATGATCCTGGAA
The DNA here is from genome assembly GCA_020724025.1 of Syntrophorhabdus sp. The sequence continues at coordinate 6,796 of DYHU01000201.1, forward strand.
AGAAGAAAGGAGGAAAAATGGAAGCAATAAAACTGACTGTCGATTCGAGGAAGAGAATCTCCTTAACAAAGCTCCTTCCAGAGGGGAGAATCAGCTCTGTCATAGCCTATAAGGAGAATGACAGGGTGATTCTGGAGCCTATGGTGGAGATTCCAGCACGGGAGGTATGGCTTTACGAAAATGAGGCCGCTTTAAAAAAGGTTAAGACAGGACTATCGCAGAAGGGGACAATTAAACGCGGTTCATTTGCAAAGCACGCAAAATAAAGCCCTATGTTTGAACTTGTTTTTACTCCACAAGCCGATGAAGATCTTAGGGAGATCGAAAACAATCCTGCCAAAAAGAATATTTTGAAAGCGGTAAGAAAAACACTTGGTTTTATGGAAACCAACCTAAGACATCTTTCCTTGAACACCCATGAGTTTACTTCATTGAAGGGGCCAAATGGAGAAAAGGTATTTGAAGCTTATGTTCAA